>JASFEP010000089.1:0-12900 GCA_050124775.1 Candidatus Aminicenantota bacterium | reverse complement strand
GGCTCCCCGGCCAAAGGAGCGCTTTCCGGAAGACGATCGAGTATATCACCCGGTTGGATCGGGGCCCGCACGGGGTATTTTTCGACTGAATCCAGGTAATCCACAACCCAATCCACAAGCTCATGGCCGAACTTTCGAAATGTTTCTTTCTCCATTTCAGGACTCCTTCCAGTCTTTGGACTATTCTAAAGAAACAGAGAAAAGGAGTCAAAACCAGACGAATTTCCGACAGAATTCCCTCATTCTCATTCATCGGCAAAAAGCGAAAAAAAACCTGGTTTTAGGGGAAAAATCGTGCAATAAACCTTCCAAGTCATAATTTTTTTATTTTTTTCATTTTTTTGTTGAAATCGCCGTTTATTCTGTGGTATAATAGTAGAAAGTTCGCAAAAGGGCTCAAAAAATCGAAGATAGAAAAACCTTTTTTCCTACCTCTTTTTATATCAATGAGTTAAAAGAGAAATGGTGGATTTTTGAAAAAATTTGAAAATCCAGCCATTCCGTCAATTCCCTTTTTTTGCGCGTTAGGCGGCTCTTTTCCCGGCTTTTTCCATTTTATCAGCAAAATGGCCGGATAATCGGGAAAAAACAGCAACTTTTTTTTCATTTTCCACGTATATATAAGTGAAATGGCTAAAATGAGAGAAACAAGGAAGAACGCAACGAGCAAATCCCTCCTTTTTACCCCTCCTTTTTTTGAAGGATTTAAGATAGATCCCCTAATCATTTAATCCATCCCCTTGAGGCTACCGATTTTCATAAGGAAGATCGGTAGCTTCCTGCCTTCATAAAAAACAGAGCTTTTTTTCGAACCTCCAATGCGGACACCGGGACGACACGCGTCACGACTTTGGAAATACACACGAACAAATCCATAAGCCTTGACAAAGAGGACCAGAGGGGCAATAATTTTTTCGGACTTATCGAGGTACGAGGAGAGAGAAATATACCGAAAATTTCTTTTGACCACAGTGTTGAGTTTATGTGCCGCCGGATTCTGCCTCGTCATAACCGGATGTACTCAGGAATCAACTCAAACAACGGACCGCTCAGCTCCGGGTCGTGACGGAGCGGAGGGAGAAGTGCGGCGGATCGTCTGTGCGGCCCCGAGCATCACCGAAATCGTTTTTGCGCTCGGTGTGGGCGACAGAGTCGTGGGTGTCAGTACCTTCAGTACACACCCCCCAGAAGCCCTGATACTCCCTAAGATAGGCGGGCTCATCGACCCGAACCGAGAGAAGATCACGTCGCTCGAACCGGATCTCTTGATCATCCAGGGGCAGAACGAATCCCTCGCCAGATTTTCCGAAGAACACAGGATCCGGCTTCTTTCCATCAAGATCGATAATATGGAGGATATCTGGAGCGCCATCCATGAAATCGGTCAAACACTCAAAGTCCAAGGCGAAGCCAGCACTCTCATCCAAAATATCAAAACCGATCTTCAAAGGATAAAAGATCAGATCAAAGAGCACCCTCCCAAAAAAGTTTTCCTCACACTCGGCCACACACCGGGGGATCTCACCGGCTTGATGACCACAGGTCCTGGAACCTTCTTGCATGAACTTGTCTCTGCCGCAGGGGGCGAAAACATATTCGCCGATGCTTCGGCTCTCTACCCACAGATCTCCAAGGAGTCTCTGATCAAACGCCAGCCCCACATTATTATCGAAGCAATCCCCGGCGGGATACCCCAGGAGAAGTTCAAGCTCCTGAAAAAGGATTGGTCACAGCTTCCCATGCTTCCCGCAGTCAAGTCTGGAAGTATTCACTATCTCACCGAAGATTTTCTCCTGATCCCGGGGGTGCGTATCGCTTTGACCGTTCGCCGCTTTGCAGAAATCATCCACCCCGAAGCTTTTTCGAGATCTTCCGATGCTTGAACTCAAGGACATTCGGCACACGTTTTCCGAATCCAACTGGACCCTCCACATGTCTTCTCTCGAGCTATTCCCAGGCGAGATATTTGGTGTCATCGGCCCGAACGGCTCTGGTAAAAGCACCCTTTTGCGCATCGCATCCGGGGTTTTGAAGCCTCTTGAGGGGAATATTCTTCTGCGCGGCACGAACATATTCGACCTCAAGAGGCGGACAGTCGCAAAATCTCTGGGCTACCTGCCCCAGGAAACAGTCAGCCTGTACGACTTCACAGTCGAGGAGATCGTCCGGATGGGCCGTTACGCACACACTAGAGGATTCGGTACTCTCGAAAAAAAAGACATCGCCGTTATCGACGAATGTCTCGAACTGACAGAAATGACACCTCTCAAAGAACGTCCCCTATCCCGCCTATCCGGGGGCGAGAAAAAACGCGCCTTTCTCGCGTCTGTGCTCGCACAAAAACCCGAGATTTTGCTCCTTGACGAACCGACCGGTGCTCTGGATGTCCACCATCAGATCCAATTTTTCCAGCTCCTCCGCAGGCTGTCGAGAGAGGGCATGGGGATGACGGTGGTCACCCACGATATCAACCTGGCATCCCTGTTCAGCGATAGAATAATGGTGCTTTCGTCTGGAAGGGCTGTGGCCTCTGGGCCCCCTTCCGAGGTACTCACGCCATCGACGGTCCGCACCGTCTACGGAGAAGACATTCTCATGGGTTCTCATCCGGAATCCGGAAGGCCCACCATCCTTCCCAAGCTGGTGGCGGAGAAAAAAAGTGAAGGGTAAAATCATCGTTCTTTACGGCCTCCTGTTCCTCTTCGTGGCAGCTCTAACACCCTGGTTCGGTGCGGAATCTCTAAATCCTTCAGACGTATGGGACTATCTCCGAGGAAACGCGAGTGCCGATGGCGATATTTTCTGGTTGCAGCGCATCCCAAGGGTGATCCTGGCTCTCCTGGCCGGAGGCACATTGGCTCTTGTCGGAGCCTCCTTCCAGGTTCTCTTCAGGAATCCGCTTGTCGAGCCCTACACGCTCGGCATGAGCGGCGGAGCAGCTTTCGGGGCATTCCTCGCCATCGCTCTTCCTGCCCTCTGGATCGGCTGGGGCCCATTCAGTTCCATCCAAGTCTTCGCTCTCCTGGGTGCTGTAGCCAGTTTGGCTCTCATCTATTCCCTGTCTCGAAGACCTCAGGGGATGTCTGTGTACACTCTCCTCCTGGCCGGAGTGACCATCAGCATCATCTGTGGCGGCATGATCCTTTTCCTCAGCTATCTGGCAAGCCCTCATGTGCTCGTTCTCTACCACCGATGGATGATGGGCGGGATCGATGTTGTCGGCTACGGAGATTTTTTTTCGCTCAGTCCATTTCTCATTCCAGGCCTCATACTCCTGCTTTATCACACGAACGCGCTCAACCAGATCTCACTCGGTGAAGAAATGGCTGCCGGCCTCGGTGTCGACGTCAAACGGGTCCAAAGGCATGTTTTTGCGGGGGGAGGACTGGCCACAGCCGCTGTTGTCTCTTTTGCGGGCCCGATCGGCTTCATCGGCCTGATAATCCCTCATGCGGTCAGACGTCTCAGCGGTTTCGACCAACGTACGGTTATGCCCTGCTCATTCCTTCTCGGCGGGACTGCCCTTGCACTGTGCGATGCGATCGCGAGGACCATCATCTCTCCCACAGAATTACCTGTTGGAATCATCACCGCCATCATCGGAGGCCCGCTTTTCATCTATTTACTGGTGACTCTGCGCTGGAGATGAAGACTCAATGATTTTAGAGTACAAAATTCGTAGTTTTCTTTAATAAAAGGTTTACAAATGTTCTTTTTCATCGGGGGCGTTCAGCCCAAAACAGTGACCTTGACGAAAAAGACGCGCGTGTGTCCTGTCTGCGGCCATCCAGAGATCTGCCAGAAACGAGTGGACCAATACCTGAGCCTTTTTTTTATCCCTCTTTTTCCAGTAAAAAAGGGAACGCCATTCTGGATCTGTGAGAACTGCAACACTCATTTTGACGACCAGGGCAGGCCGCTGATATCCGTATACAGGGACGAAACACGATTGTGCCCCCATTGCGGGCGGTCCGTGGGGGACGATTTCATTTTCTGTCCTTACTGCGGACAAAGAGTTTGACCCCTCTTCTGAGATTTGTTCTATCACCCTGGCGATTTGGCCCCGAGTCAATAAATAGACTGACCGAAGCTCAGCATCCTCAGAACTGCGATGACATAAATTCTCTTGTTGATAAGAGTCCCAATTGTATGGTGGAAAAAGCCGTGTGGAGACTATACAACCTTAATAAGATTCTTAGAAATAGTAAAATAGTGTATGAATTGAAGCAAATCTAAGGAGCATAAGAATTGGAAAAATTATTGGGACATCAATCCAAATATCTATAGGAATTTAATTGAGATACAAAAATTGTTAGCTCAAGGGTTGGTAGAGATTATCCTCCGATCTACTGAATACGAATCAATAACTTCACAATATTGCTACTCTGACTTTATGCGATTTTCCAGAAATAATCCATCATTTTTTGTTTTGGTATCCATCCGCAAAAGTAGGCGATTTTAAGCAAGTTCTGTGACTAGATGGCGATAAATTGGGAGTAGTCTACCCAAGCAATTCTCCACTAATTTTTTAGACTTTTAAATCAAAAACCACTGTCACCTAAAGCTCTCTTTTGATTCTGGATAGGGAGAAGTATTTCATCGACATGTCCACACTCTACTTTCTAGAGATTTTTTCTTGGAAGCCTTCTTGACATTTGCTAATACAGAATGTATGTTTTAATCCAAAGCTATATGGGGGGAATTAAAGTTGTCCTATCAAATTTGGGAGAGATTTCTTCTTTTCAGTTGCAATAACAATTTTCATTGGTGAGGCAGATTTATTCTTTTAAAGGAGGTGCTGTCAAGGAAAGGGATAGAAAATATTGTTAACTAATTCATTAGAAAAATCTGAATAAAGGGGGGAAAGAATGAAACGAAATAGGCAAAAAAAAATCTTAATTGTGTTCGCTTTGTTTGTTTTCTTGATTGCTTCCATAGCTCCTGCTCAGGAAGTCATTGAGAAGTATCGAATGGGAAATCATATTGAAGATCTCGCTTATGTAAGAGTGGGCGAGCTTGCTGGCAAGCTAGTTTTCCGTGATTGCGGTTATGTCTATAGTTATGACTTAGATACGCATAAATATGAAAGACTTTTTTGCTATGCGAATCTTGGTCTAGGAGTTGCTCAGAGTGGAATATGCTCAATAAGCACAGGGAATTTTTCTGGGAACTTATTGATGAATAGCTGGAATGATTTTAGCAAATTATATATTGTCTCTCCCTCGGGAACAATAGTATCAGAAGTTTCGATTATTGATTTTGTGACAAACGGTGAAGGCTTAACAGAAATAACCAGTGGTACTTACAGCGGAGGTTTTGCTTTGTTTGAAAACGCTTATGGCAAACCCAATATAATTATTTTCAGAATTGTTGATGAAGGAAATGCTGTGAATGCTTATCTTGTGAAAAATATAACAGATATTCCGTTTTCTGGAACTTATGGCATATGCTTTTTACCTGTCGATTTTCCCGACTCACAATACAGAAATCATTTCTTGATTTCAGAGATAACTGGCTCTTTGCTTACACTGACTGTTATCGATGACGAGGGAAACCAGAAAATTAGCTTTCCAGTCGATTGTTTATATGAGGGATTAGCCTATATCGACCAAGGCTTATACGAGGGGAAACTGGCCGTTAGTTGTTGGATTACACCTTGTGCTTGGATCAGAAGCCTGGATGGAACTTACGAAATTCCATTAGACGTTATGGCGGGCATTGGATTGCCTACACCAAGAATACTTACATGGCTTTCCAACAAGAATAAGATATTGACTGGAGCGACATTTGAAATTTATAACACTACTTTATATTTCCTTTCAAGGGTGGCTCAAGGAAATTGGGAAAAAGATAGTGAACGTGTGTATTCTGGAATAAGAAACGCTTGGGACATAACAGACCTACTGTCTGATGGATATTATTATTTGTTAGGAAGTGAATCAGTGTGGGATGAGAGTATAGGAAGATATGTAGCATTGTGTGAAGTACAGAAACTAGATCCTGATTTCAATTTAGTTGAGAGGTATTCATTACACAGTGGAGACTTTTACGGTAAACAACTTTATAGCTTATTTTACAATCCAGATGAGAACAAATTTGGTGTATTCTTGCGTGGCGATATATTGACTGGAGAAAAGTTTAACAGTGTTTGTCTTTTTGATGGCGATTTTAATTTCTTGGAGACAATTGATCTCAGCGAAATAACTGATAAAGCTAGCTCGATTTATGAGAGCTATTATGATACAGAGACGCAAAGATATTATGTATTGGACTTGAAGCAGCTAATCCTGGTGTTTAACAATTCATGGGAGCTCATAGCAGAGTGTGATATAAGCCATCTAGCAGATTGTGGTGATTCTTATTGCCTGGAAATGACAAAAATTATCTCTGGTGAATTACAGGGAAATTTTGTCTTATTCGATCATAGTAATGTTGAGTTGGTTTTTGTTAATTTGGAAAATCAAATTATTATCTCTCAATTGGAAAAATTAATTGATGAAGTCCAAAATAGCGAAATTCACCATGGGTTAAAGAATAGTCTGGTAAAAATATTGGAAAATACTATTAAGTTATTAGAAAAGGACAAAATCAATGCGGCTGTTAATCAAATAGGTGAATTTCAGGAGAAAGTTCAGGAGCAGAGTGGGAAGAAAATTCCAAAAGATTTAGCTGAGAAGTGGATAGCTTGGACACAGGATATCACCCAGGATTTAGAATATTTATAAACATAAATAAGGAGAAGGAAAGCCAAAAACCTTCATCCTATGCTCACCAAAAGCGTGTTGAAAAGAGCCCAAGTATAGCTGAGGTTTAGGATGCCGGAGAGGCTGGATGGGTTAAGGGCTGAGTAAGTGGGTATTAACCATTAGATAGAAAGTTTGAATTCTGTCTGGAGAAATATTGTTTTTTAGGGGAGAATCCCAGACTGCCTTTTAAGCAATCTGAGCCGTGGTATTAACTTAAAGTAGAATTTGATTCCATATCTAGCTTTCCATTCACCGCTTAAAAGAAGATGCAAATAATTCATAGCTTGTCACTGATTCTTCATTGCTGGCAATAATTGGGACACCGGGTATTTTGCATCGCGGATTTGGGCGCGCTTCCCGCCCTAACAAAATTCTTGACAAGACCGGGAGCAGGTGAGAACATACAGTCTCTTTGACAATTAAACCATTGGGTTTAAGGTGCAGGGAAGTCCGTGAGAAACGGACACAGCCCCCGCTACTGTGATCGGGGACAACTTCCAGAAAACGCCACTGTCCTCAAGTGAGAGGATGGGAAGGCCTGGAAGAAGGACGATCCGAGAGTCAGGAAACCTGCCTTGGGCCCTATGACCCATCTTCGGGTGGAAGGTTGGGTGATTTTTTTTTGCACGCAGCTGTCCGAGAAAGGACTGAAACGGCGGGGGAAATCCAACGGAGGATTTGCCATGCTCAAAAAGTATTTTGGAGCGCTTCTCATCTTAGCCCTTTTGTGTTTCCACCTCTATTCCCAAGAGGCAAAAGACGCGGAGGAAAATCCACAAGAAAAACAACCCCTTCTCCACCACGAAATCGTGGTCACGGCCAACCGTGTGGAGACATCTTTAAAAGAAGTGGGGAGCTCCGTATCTGTTATCACTGCCGAAGAGATCTCGAAAACGGGGAAATCTCGGATCCTCGAGGTTCTTGAAGAAACCGTCGGCCTATCATCCACACAGAATGGCCCCCCGGGGGCACAGGCCACTGTATTCATAAGGGGGGCAAACGCAGAGCATACATTGCTCTTGATCGATGGAGTCGAGGTCAATGATCCCATCACTCCCACCCGTTCCTTCGACATGAGCCTTCCCCTCGTCGAGAACATCGACCGGATCGAGATCCTCCGTGGTCCGCAAAGCCCGCTTTACGGATCGGATGCCATGGGAGGCATCATCAACATTATTACAAGACAGGATAGAGGTAAAGCCAAGTTCTCTCTCTCTGGATTCGGTGGGACCTATGACACCTATTCGGGAAACGCAGAGGTGAGCGGAAGCACATCCATGATACGGTACTCCGCAGCCGCCACCCTATTCAGGACAAACGGCTTTTCCGCAGCCAGCACCGATTACGAGGGAAATACGGAGCCGGACGGACACCGCAACTTCACTCTTTCCGGAAAACTCGGTTTCAATCTGTCTCCGAGCATCAGTCTGGATTTGTTTGCCCGCTGGGTCGATACAGAGACCGACCTGGATGCACAAGGAGGAGATTACGGAGACGACCCCAATTCTGTCCAATCCTATAACTCACGCCTGCTCATGGCTCAAGCCAGAGGTTTCTTTCTCAATAACCGATGGGAGCAGAAACTCAAAGTGGCTCATGTGGATTATCTCCGGATTTCAAGCAACCCCGTCGATGATATCAATCCATTTTCTTCCGATGAGTCGGAATACAAGAGCCGGCTCATAAAGATCGATTGGCAGAACAACCTCTACCTCCATGAGACCAACACCCTCATGTTCGGCGTGGAACACCAGAAGGAGCAGGGCGAATCATGGTACCGCTCCGAAGATATGTTCGGGCCCTATGAAAGCATATTCCCATTACAGAAGGCGCACAATACGGGCATTTATCTCCAGGACCAAATGAGGTTCGCAGGACGCTTTTTTTTAACTGCAGGTATCCGCCTCGACGATCACAGCCAAACAGAATCATCATTAACATACAGGATCGCTCCGGCTTACGTGATCGAAAGCATGGGCACAAAGCTCAAGGCCACCTGGGGCACCGGATTCAAGGCTCCCTCCCTCTACCAGCTCTATTCTCCCGCAACCTCCTGGGGGCCCGTGGGCAATGTGGACCTCAAACCCGAAAAATCGACGGGATGGGATCTGGGCGTGGAACAAAATCTCTTCAAAAATACTCTCTTGCTCGGAATCACTTATTTTTCCAACGATTTCGAAAATCTTATCGACTACGACTACACTCAGGGTTATATCAACATAAACAAGGCCTATACGAAGGGTGTAGAGATCACATGCATAACACACCCCCATCCCTCTCTTTCTCTCTCTGCCGCTTACAGCCGTATAGATGCCAAAAACAGCGAGACGGACGAATACTTGTTACGGCGGCCAAAACATAAATTCATGGTGAGAGCGGACTGGGGATTTTTGGAGAGAGCGCACATCCATGTGTCTTTTATCCATACAGGGGAAAGAGAGGATCTCTACTGGCTGGATTGGACCCCGACGCCTGTAACACTCGCAAGCTACACATTGATCGACACGGCCCTATTTTATGATGTTTTCAAGCCAATTCAGCTCTTCCTTCGCTTCGATAATATTCTCAACACAGATTACGAAACAATCAAGGGATACGCCACTGCAGGATTCTCCATCTATGGAGGAGTAAAAGCCGTATTTTAGTATCACCACTATAGATCTGCAATCGAGTGCAATTTAAACATGAATACCGGTCAATTTGACATTCGAGCTAATATTCTGTATTCTTTATATTTAATAGGGTCAATGAGGGGAAGATGACAAACACGAAGAGAATAGGCCTCAACGTCATCTTTCTCTTTACATTCCTGGCTGTTACACTCTTCATCAATTTTCTTCATTCCGAACACAGCCTCGCATCCCAGGAGGACTGCCCTGCCTGCCACTTCCTGAATTCCACCTTCACCACCTGCCAGATCAATTTTTTCTATCTCCCGCCTCCTTCTATCACAGGAGTTTTAAAATATTTCTATTCTTTAAATTATGAACAAATCGTATCCGTCTCTCCCTCCTCACGTTCTCCTCCGGAAGTCTGATCTCTCCTTTTCTCTGATTGCCTTTTATTCTGGACACAAGATTGTTCAACACTGAAAGACCGATCAGAGATATTTCGAACAAACTTCAGGAGGAAAAAATTGAAAAACAAATTATCCACCTTATCCATTATTGCGCTGGGTTTGACTCTTGTCATAAATCTCGGAGCTCAAGAATCCGAAACGACATCTTCGGAATTCCAGACACAAAATGTCAAATTCTTGAGGCTTTCCGGAATCGTTAAAAGTTACGACGACACTCCTATCAAAGGCGCGGTTATTTTGATACCGGAAATCAGCCAATCAACTGAGTCCGACGAAGCGGGAAGCTTCGAATTCCTTGCGATTCCACCCGGAAAGTATCATCTCGAGGTTTTTGCGGATGGATACATGGACTTCATTTCAGATATGTTCGTCATCGAAGAAATTAATAAAACATTCACAATCACTCTCTTGAAAAAAATCTCCGAAGAAATCGTCGTCACAGCCACCCGCACCAAAAAGCTTTATGCGGAAGTCCCGGTAAGAACCGAAGTGATCACGGCGAGAGATATCGAGCAGATGCAGGCCTCCCAGCTGGCGGAATCCCTTGCGCTCACCACTGGAGTCAGAGTTGAATGCAACTGTCAGAATTGCAATTTCACCCAGGTCCGTATCAACGGCATGGAGGGAAAATACTCCCAGATCCTTATCGACAACTCTCCAATTTTCAGCTCGATGATCGGAGTTTACGGCCTAGAGCAAATCCCAGCTGAAATGTTGAACAGGATCGAAGTGGTCAAAGGAGGGGGCTCTGCTCTTTATGGAGGTAATGCCGTTGCTGGCGTGATCAATGTTTTGACTAAAGAGCCGATGGAAAACGGCACCAGGATCAAACTGCATCAGGAATTGACATTAGGCGAGCCCTCAACGAATTTTGGATTCCGGAGCAGCCTCGTAAGCAAGGATCAAAACACAAAAGCCTTTCTTTTTGCCAACTACAAACATCGACAACCTGTGGATATCAGCGGAGATGGCATATCCGAAATCGGGAAAATGAGAAGCACAAACTTCGGAGTGAACTTTTTTCGAAACTTTTCTGAAATCGACGGTAAGCTCAAACTGAGTTTCTTCAGAATTACAGAAGATCGACGGGGAGGCAACAAATTCGACCTGCCCCCTCATGAAGCGGATATCGCCGAATCCATAGATTCGGACCTCAACGGCCTCTCTTCCGATTGGAATCACTATATCACCCAGAGACTCTTTTACAACCTGTCTGCGTCCTATGTGGATGCCAATAGACAATCCTATTATGGTTCCGGACAGGATCCCAACGCTTATGGAACGACAAAAAATCCAGTTCTATTCTTGAACGGACAGATGAATTACCAGACCGGAGGCCACGTCCTATCGACCGGCTTGCAATTCAAAGGAGAAAAAATTAAGGACGAGGCGCTCGGATATGGGCGGGTGATCGACGATCATTACAGAGAGCTGGGGGTTTTCCTTCAGGATGACGTCAAGTTCAACAAGACCTTTTCTGCCCTGGCAGGCTTAAGATTCAGCAAACATTCTCTGATCGGAAGTTACATCTTCAATCCCAGGATGAGTCTCCTCGTCAACTTTATGAGAGACCTGAGCTGGAGGACTTCCTTTTCTACAGGATTCAGAGCTCCGCAAGTCTTCGACGAGGACCTCCACATCACTCAGGTCGGGGGTGAAGGCACAATCATAGAAAACTCTCCTGATCTCAAGGAAGAATCCTCGTACAGCCTGAGTACCGGTCTCGACTATGGAAGGGAGTTAGGAAACAACATTCTGCAGCTGAGCATCGAGGGCTTCTATACGCTTCTCGAGAACACCTTCGTTCTGCAAAAAAAAGAGTTCGATCCCAGAGAAAATGCGCTTGTTTTTGAAAGAATCAATGGATCGAATGCCAGAGTCTATGGAGTATCTGTCGATTTGGGCTACAGACTCGGGTCAGCTTTTTCTCTAAATACCGGCTGGACCTTTCAGCGGAGTCATCTTTACGAGCCAGAGCCAGATTTCGGATCCAGCGAATTTTTTCGGACACCCAACTCCTACGGATATATGAGCCTGAACTATGAAAACGAAAAAATTGTCGATTTGGATGTTTCCCTTGAATACACTGGCCCCATGAAAGTTCCTCATTATGCCGGATATATCGAAGAAGACAGGCTGGAAACCACAGAAAATTTTTGGGTACTCAATGCAAAACTTACAAGGTCAATTGCTCTATCTCAAGATAATAAAGTCGGGCTCTTTGTGGGTATCTTCAACCTTCTCGACTCTTACCAGAAGGACCTGGATCAAGGGATACTCAGAGACTCTGGCTATGTTTACGGCCCCACAAAACCACGGTCGTACTATGCAGGATTCGAATTCTCATTCTAAACAGATTTTGAAAGGTTTGCTTGTTTTCCTGGTTTGTATCCAGTCGAGTCAGACCGATCTGTGGTCTTCTTTGCCTTCTATACTTCTCCCTCCAGTCACGGACAATTATGTCCAGAGTACGATTGATCCATGCAAAATATTAAAGAGCTTTTTTACAGACAGAGGCTACAAGACGGGGGCAATCGAAATCCCGGAACTGGGAGTTCTTGTCGAACTTAAAAAAAACCAATTTTACCGAAAAGAAGACAATGTGCAGGATATCTATCAGCGGATCAATGAAATACGGAGCCAATTCGGACTCCAAGGACCCCATTTGGATGATTCTAACGGAAACGGCTGGTGTGGCGTGTTATCGGCAAATTGCAGCGAGCAAATTGCGTATGCCTACATTGTTCTGGTAAAAAAGGACTTGAACGATGCCAGCGGGATTTACACAACAGCCCATGAAAACGGGCACTTTTTATGGTACACGAACACTCAAGAATTGATCTATGAAAAATCCACTAATCCGGAATTTGTAAAATCCTGTGTTCAGACGAATGGAGATTTTGCTGTTCTGTGCGGGTGGATAGCCCTGAAAATGGAAGATTATTCGTTGGAAGAATGCATCATAATAAACAGCAAAGATAAAGAACAGGAAAAAAAAGTCGAGCAGATAAAAAATCTTGTCATCAAATATTTTCCCGGTAACAATTGAGTCCTCTCTATTATTCATCAGAACGA
>JASFEP010000088.1:0-12936 GCA_050124775.1 Candidatus Aminicenantota bacterium | reverse complement strand
GTTTTCGAGGCAATCGATCACCAAAAGGATATCCAGCCTATGTACACGGGAGGGACCATTTTTCATGCCTTCCTGCCCGAACCCATCGACCCTGTCACATGCAAAAAACTGGTTCATAAGATCGCGCAGACCAAGTTGCCCTATTTTAGCATCACTCCCACATTCAGCATCTGCCAGAACCACGGTTATATCGGAGGTGAGGCCAAAGAATGTCCGCAATGTAGCGAACCTACAGAGGTCTATTCCCGGATAGTGGGGTATCTCCGGCCTGTGGCGACTTGGAATGATGGCAAGAAGCAGGAATTCATAGCACGGGCAACATACACAGAATTAGTCTGAAGCGAAAATCTAATGCAATATATCTTGTTCACCTATCCCAATTGCTCTCAGTGTGAGGCGCTCAAAGCACACCTGAACCAGAACGGCTACAAAACTCAGGAATACAGTCTGACCCTGAAAGAGAGCAAGATGAAGATCCGGGAATTCTTGGATGTTTTGAAGAGAGATGATAAGGGGGGAATAGTTATCCCAACCTTGATCGTCCTCTGTGAAGGGGATGTAGAAGCTGTCCTGAACACGCGGGAGGAGTTTGTAGTTTGGTCGAGATCAAAGGACTAGAAAAGTTCGCCCCGAAGGATTTTCCCGGATTTATTGCAGCGACAGTTTTTTTGGGTCGATGCAATTTTAAGTGTCCCTTCTGCCACAACACAGACCTCGTTTTGAGGCCAGATTCCCTGCCGACCTTCCCGATGGATTATTTCCTCGCTTTCCTAGATGCGCGGAAAGATTGGCTGGAAGGAGTTTGCATCACGGGTGGGGAACCTCTTGTGCATGATGAACTGGATGTGCTCTTGACGATCATAAAGGAGAGAAATCTTCTCATAAAGGTCGACACGAATGGCTCTTTTCCCAAAAGGCTGGATTCGTTGCTCCAACAAGGGCTCCTCGACCATGTTGCGATGGATGTGAAAACCTCCTTCGATAAGTATCCAGAGGCTGCGGGAGTGCCCGTTGATATCAAAAATATCAGCAAAAGTATCGCCATCATACGCAATTCCGGTGTCGATTATACATTTCGGACCACTGCCGTTCCCGGCCTGGTCGATCGTGAGGACGTAAAAAAAATTTCAATAGCATTACAGGGTTCAAAGATATTCCGTATCCAGCAGTATGTGCCGGAAAACACCCTGAAGAGCGATTATGAAAATATCAAACCGTATCCAGCCGATGAGCTAAGAGATTGGGCCAAAATTGCAAAGCCCCATTTTATGGAAGTTCTACTGGAAGGTGTGTAGCCATGAAATTGAAAGTCAAGAGAATTCACAAGGATGCGAAGCTTCCCAGCTATGGTCATGTGGGAGATGCAGGGCTCGACCTCTTTTCCGTGATGGATTGTGTGCTCAAGGGCGGAGAAGCCCGGGCCGTCTCCACAGGAGTTCAGGTGGCCATCCCCGATGGTTATGTGGGTTTGATCTGGGATAAGAGCGGCATTTCACTCAAAAATATACACCGTCTGGCCGGCGTTGTCGATTCCGGATACCGGGGAGAAATAAAGGTGGTTATGACCAATCTGAGCACCGAGGCCTTTTCCGTCGAGAAGGGAATGAAGATTGCCCAGATGCTCATCCAGCCTGTTGCCAGAGTCAAAGTCGTCGACTCCGAGGACCTGGATGAAACCTCTCGGGGGGGGAATGGTTTTGGGAGCACAGGAAAGTATTAGCTCACCGATCCACAAGGAAGCATCGCCTCAAAAATTGACTGAATCTGTTTCCTTTGGTATAGTAAGCCGCTGTGAAAGTGAGTAAAAAAAAGATGATTCTTATCGCGATCGGTGCCGTGCTCGGCGGCTTAATCGGTTTTTTCTTTTACAGGTTTGTCGGCTGCAGAACCGGTTCCTGCTTGATAGCCAGCAATCCGTATTTGGCTACGATCTATTGGGCTTTTCTGGGTGCCCTCCTCGCCAACCTCTTCAGATAGATCATTCGTAAAAGCTGCCGATCCTTTCATTCACAAAATCTTCATTTTAGAATGATCGGCATCTATTACCCTATGGGCGAACCGATCTCACTACAAAGCCTTCGTTGTAGCCCCTTCGAGGTAGTTCACTACATCATCAGGGGCAACTGCCTAGGCTTTGCAGCGACCTCGGCTCGCGACTGATCTATCTTTTTCTTAGATCATTCGCAAAAGCTGCCGATCCTCTCATTCGAATTCGACCGTGAATGAATTCTTTTTTAGTCGCTGGGACTCTAGCCATTATGCAAGAGCTTAGCTATAATGGGTGGAATGAAAAATCGAGACTCGGAAGGTAAATTCCAAAAAAATAGATTCGCGGTTATTCTCAGCCGGCCCGAAAACCCAGAAAATGTGGGCCTCGTTGCACGCAGCATGAAAAATACAGGCTTCGGCGATCTGCGGGTGGTGGGCATATCGAGCCTAGAGAATAAGGCATTTGTGACAGCCGTGCATGCACGGGAAATCCTGGATAATGCCCGATTCTACTCGAGCGTTGCGGATGCGGTGAGGAATCTCGATATTGTTTTCGCCGCTACAGCAAAATCGAGAAAAAACTTTTCCCTTATTCCAATGGAGGATGCGTTGAACAAAATATCCGGTTTTCCCGGAACTACTCGGATAGGATTCCTCTTCGGGAATGAGAGGACAGGGTTGACCTCCGGAGAGCTTCTTCATTCGAATTTTCGCTTCAAGATTCCCCAGTCCGGGGTTCAACCCCCATACAATTTGGCATCGGCCGTTCTTATCACTCTTTTTAGCCTGTTTTCCAGGAAAGAACCAGTTGCAGATATTGCTTACGGTCAGCCCCTTTCTCGAAAGGAACAGGAGGAGTGTGTTCGCCGGATACTTTTAAATCTGGAAAAGAAGGGCTTCAGTCATAAATCGAATAAAAAACACGTCGAGGAGATAGTGTCTGACTTGCTCGGACGATTGACCATGACATCAGAGGACAGGAACCTGCTTCTTGCGCTATTCTCGAAAGGAATACGGTAAACGCAAAACGAAAGGAGTATTCATATGGGCCGCGACATGAAGATCACCTTCCCGGGAGGAAAACGGGTGGATGCCTATTACAAAGGATTTCACATCGAGACCGACCAGCCGGTCTATCAGGGAGGCGAAGGATCGGCACCAGCACCCTTCGATCTTTTTCTGGTCTCTATCGGGACTTGTTCTGGGATTTATGTCCTTTCTTTCTGCCAGAATAGAAACATCCCTACAGAAGATCTCACCCTCACAATGCGGAGCGAGAGGAATTCAGAAACAAAAAGGATCGAACGGATCATTATCGACATTCAACTGCCCGCTGGATTTCCCGAGAAGTACACCAATGCCGTCATCAAATCGGTCAATGGTTGTGCTGTCAAAATACACATGGAACATGAGCCGGTTTTCGAAGTGAGAGCGCACATTCCTTAGTACAATTTTGGGGTTTAATAGGATGCTTGAGGAAGCCAAAGGTAGTAGAATCCGCTCTTGAGAGACTTGAACACTTCTTTGAAGCCATCTTCCTCAAAAACTTCGGGGGCTTGGCTTTGTGCATAAAGGTTCGTCTTTTTATTCGGGTAGTACGTGTAGGTGATGACCTTGGCATCTCTGATTCTGGCCAGGATTTTCACTTTTTCTAACGCGGCATCAAAGTATCCGATTTCATCGACGAGCTTGAGCTTGTGTGCCTGCCGGGCTGTGTAGATTCTTCCATCCGCTAAGGTTTTGAGCTCATCCAGCGATAGTGCATTGCCTCTTCCGTGGAGAACGACATCCAGGAATTTTTGGTAGAGCTCGTCGATGATCGATTGAAAAAGTGCCTTCTCCTCCTCTGTCATATCGCGGAAGGAACTGCCCGAGTCCTTCAACTCCCCTGATTTGATCACATTCACTTCGACTCCGATCTTGGAAAGCAGCTCTTGGAGGTTGGGAAAGATGGAAATGACACCTATGCTTCCCGTGATCGTCGAGGGGTGGGCGATAATGTGATCACTGGCTGAGGCCACATAATAGCCGCCCGACGCTGCTATCCCCATCATGAGTGTGACAACCGGTTTTGTCGTTTCTTCCCTGAATTTGAGGATTTCGTTGTAGAGGATATCGCTGGCTGTCACTTCTCCCCCCGGAGTATCCAAACGGAGAATGATACCTTTCACATTGGAATCTTCAGCAGCCAGCTGCAGCCGGTAATAAACCTGCGAAAGGATATCTCCCTCCCTTTCGAACAGGCCGTATCTTAAGGTTGTTCCGAGTATTCCAGAGACATCCACAACCAGGATTTTGTCTTTGGCTTTGCTTTCGATCAGCACCACTTCTTTGATATCCTTTTCTCCCAAAAGGTCGAACTTCACCGTACAACCGATGAATAGCAGAATTAAGACAGCGGAAAGTGAAACAAGTTTTTTCATTATTCCTCCTGAGGACTGAACGACTCAAAGATTATACCACATTTATTTTCGAAGGCGCCCAAGGCATACGCGATATTATCGCAGGAGCATGACTTCCTCTCCGTTCTCGAGCTGTGTTTAGGTTGACTTGCCTAATAACAGGTGATATATATTTTTTAAGACCATTCAGATCGCTATGATTTATGATCTTTTTTCAAGACATCTTCAAGGGGGTAGACACTCCAAGTCCCCAAGTTCCCGGAGATGAACATGAAAAACATCAAGACATTTTTTCTCCAACATTTTGAAGGTTCACTGATTTTGCTCATTTTGCTGGGCATCTTGGCCATCGCCTTCCTTGTTCACTTCAAATTTGCCTTTCTCAATTTCTTTTTCCTCCCCGTTCTTCTGGCCGGCTATTTCCTCGGGAAAAAAGAAGCGGTCTTGATAAGCATCTTGAGTATCCTCCTTGTTTTGTTCTATCTTCTTTTTTCCAAAATACTGGCGGGCACTGGAGTCGGATTGAGCCTCGATGAAGGCATAACCCTTGTCACCTGGTCGAGCTTTTTGATATTGGTCGCCGCGGTGATCGGAACACTCTCGGAACAACGAGAGCTGCGGATGAAGAACCTTTACGGAGCCTATATCGGAGTCCTTGAGATCCTTCTCAAGTATCTCGAGGTCGCCGACGAAGAGAAGCCCAGATCAGTACGTATCGCACACTTGGCCGGTAAGATGGCAGGAGTAGCTGGCCTGGATAGGCGCCAGGTGGAAAACATCAAATCTGCCGCCCTTCTGTTCGAGGCCGGAGATCTGCGCTCGAGTCTCCCTCTTTTCGAGGACATCGCTGATTTTATGGCAGCTGAAGGAAAGGTCACTCATTCCCCTTTTGGAGACAGAGGGGCCGTACTCCTCCAAACCACAACTTCTCTGCTCAAGGAGGTCGAGCCGATACTTACCGATTATTATCGTCATTATGTCCAGGATGCCGGCAATCTGGATAAAAACCTTGGAGAGATTCCTGTGGGCAGCAGCATTCTCGCTCTCGCAGATATCTACGAGCGGATCGAGAGCAATGCTCCTCCCCTCCACGATCGCGAGGAGTTCAGTTCACTCAAAAATATCCTCGCTCTTTCGGGCCGCACCTTTCATGAGAGCGCTGTCAACGCATTGCAGATCGTGGTCACATCCTGATGATGCGACCCCCATTCTTTGGGTGCGATAGCCCTCCTCCTCTATAATATTCCTCAAACAGTCGTCTTCGAAAATGCGTCGATACACTAAAATGTCTGGTTGCCATATGTTTGTCCCCGGCCACTAACAAAATCCTTTACACCGTGGTGTGAACATTTTACGATAAAACTTCCCCTATGACGCACAGGCCGAATGCTCATTCGGGAAGTCAGGAGGACAAGATGAAAAAAGCCCAAAAGGTTCTTTCGGTAACATTTGTGATTATGGCACTTTTGATTTGTGCGGGCTTCGGAGACGAACATCGAGGAGTGGAGAATGGACAACGCTATGAACGTCTCGTCGTTCGGAATATCCTGCTTGTCGATGGAAAAGGAACCCCCACCAGAGGCCCGGTGGATGTTATTCTCCAGGGAAACAAGATCCAGTCTGTGCGCTCGGCGCGTCTGGGAAAGGATGCTTATGCCGAAGAGCCCCATGTTCTCGATGGCACCGGTCTTTATGTCCTTCCGGGTCTCATCAACCTGCATGCCCATATTCATGACAATCGTGGGGGAGTCCCCATTCCATTTGAATACCTCTATAAACTCTGGCTGGCGTGTGGGATTACGTCCATAAGGGATGTGGGGAGCAATTACGAAAAGACAATCGGCGAGCGGAAAAAAAGCCAAGAAGGCGTGATTGCTGCACCCCGGATCTTTCTGTATATGCGGGCAGGGGGGCGAACTCCTGAGGAGGCAAGAAAGAGCGTGCAATTGATCAAAGAACGTGGGGGTGACGGGGTCAAGATTTTCGGAATGGACCGCGACATTATGGAGGCGATAATGGACGAGGCGCACCGCTTGGGACTTCGTGTATCCCACCACGTGGGTGTGGAAGAGACCGATGCCCGTGACGATGCCGCCTTCGGCACGACCAGTATCGAGCATTGGTATGGGGTGCCGGATGCGGCCTTAAAGGGCTCTCAAAATTTCCCTTCCTGGTATAACTACAGCAATGAAAGCGACAGGTTTCGTTATGCCGGACGCCTCTGGCGGGAAGCGGATCCGAAGAAACTGAAAAAAGTCCTTGAGTCCATGGTTGAAAAAGGGGTCAACTGGTGCCCCACTTTTGTCATTTACGAGGCCAACCGGGACCTTTTGAGAGCTCAGAATCAGCCCTGGTTCAAGGACTATCTCCACCCCGTGCTTGAAAAATATTTTGAGCCGAATCCTGCCCATCACGGCTCCTATTTCTGGAACTGGACGACAACGGATGAGGTCTTCTGGCGTGAGAACTACAAGATCTGGATGATGGCCGTACGCACATTTGCAGACATGGGAGGCGTTGTCGGATGCGGGGAGGATGCCGGATACATATACATGCTCTACGGCTTCAGCCTTATCAGGGAGCTGGAGCTCCATCAGGAAGCCGGATTTCATCCCATCGATGTGATACAGAACGCTACGGGAAACAATGCGCGGATCCTGGGACTGGAAGACCGGTTGGGCCGGGTCAGGCAAGGCTTTCTTGCAGACCTCATCCTCGTAGACGGTAATCCCCTGAAAAACCTCAAGTATCTCTATCCCATGGGGGTGGAAGAGATGAACGAGGGAAAAATGGTCCGCAGGGGCGGTGTGCAGTGGACCATCAAAGATGGATTCATCTACCATGCACCCACAATGCTGAGTGATGTGAAAGACATCGTCAAGCAGGCCCGGACGTCTGAATAGCTGTTCTTTTTAAGTCTCCGGGGATTCCTTTGGACGGAGTGATGATTTTAAGGGCGCAGGGGAGGATCTGCATTTCCACTTTATCCTGGATGCCGAAAAGCTCCCCGTTGTATTGGATGGGAAGATCTTTCCCGTGGAGAATGATCCTTTTTGCCTTATAGTGTTTCTGTGTTTTTTGGAAGGTGCCGAAATAAATGCTCGGAAAGTAGAGCCAGTACTTCCAGCCGCTGATCTCGAAGAGAGTGATATCGATATATCCGTCGTCGATCTTGGCCTCCGGCGCGACCTTCCAGTTGTAACCGAAATGACTTGCTTTGCCGAGAACACAGTCGAAGACCTTCAGTTTCAGAGTTTTATGGGAAAATTCGTTGCCAGAATCGTCGATCCCGTCCAAGATCTCGATCTCCTGATCATAGTTCGACAGGTTGAGCATAATTCTCGAAGCAAGGAGATGCCCGAAAAATCCCGGAACGTTGTGCTGAAGTTTTGTGACCAGAACCTGGGCTGTGGCTCCCACGCTCGCGAAGACCGCTGCTTTGCCTTCGATGTCGATGAGATCGATCTCTTTTAACTTCCCCTCCTTGATGATCTTTATAGCCCTGGCCACGTTCCTCGGAATACCCAAAGATGTAATGAATGCATTGCCGCTTCCGAAGGGGATGATCCCCAACGCCACCTTTTTCATCCGGCCGCTTTCTTTGATCCCCTGAATGACGTCGGCAATGGTGCCATCTCCGCCCGCGGCGACGATGATGTCATGATTGCGGCACAGTTCTTTGACAGTCTCTACGGTGTAGGCTTTATCTTCGGGATCGTCGATGATACGGCCGGGTAGGTTCTTCTGCAGATATTTGCGAAGAAGCGCGTTGCGTTGCCACTTTTTATTCGCCGCATAGGGATTGATGATGCAGATCACTTTTTTGGAATCGATCGTTCCTTTTTTTTTCATCGGGGATACTCTAAATCGCGTTATTTATAAATAGGACCTGTGCCGTACTCAACCTTATATTTAACAGAAACTCTTTGATATCGCAAATTGCTTGTAATAAGCGACAGTCTCTGCGACTCCCGCTTCAAGAGAGTATTGGGGTATAAAGGAAAAATCTTTGGCTGCTTTTGAGGAGGAAAAAAGCCAGGGCGTCTGGACCATTGCCATCCATGCTCTGCGTCCGAAAAAGGATCTGACCAGATGCATGGACTTCAGGACATCTGTCAACCAGGCCGCGGAATAGATGATGTTTTCATGCAGGGGAATAAAGAGAGATGTGCCAAGAACGTGTTTTTTGATCGTGAGGATCACCTCTTTCCAGGAATGGGGTGTCTCATCTGTGAGATAGTAAACCTGACGGTTAGTTTTGGGCGACTCTAAAGCCTCGAGCATTCCCCTGATCAGATCTTTGACATAGATGAGAGTTGTTGTTTTTTGGTCGTGTTTGAGGACCGGAACGATCCGTTTTTCGATGAGCTTGATCAGGAGCTCTGTTTCCTGCTGGCGCGGTCCATAAACATTGGGCGGCCGGATGATCGTTGCTCCCACCCGGTCCCATATTTCTGCTATGGCCTCTTCTCCTTTGAGCTTTGTCCGGCCGTACTCGGATGTGGGTGAAGGAGTCCGGGTTTCATCCTGGAGGTCTCCGGGTTCCGAAGGACCTGCGGCTGCAATGGAGGATACATAGACAAAGCGTTTGACATCCGGATTCTTTTGAAGGCATGCACGGGCGAGATTCCGGGTGAAAAGAAAATTCGCTTCTTCATAAACGTTCCGGGGCGCGGAGCGAATCCGAGCAGCCAGATGAAAGATGTAATCCTGTTCTTTTACGCAGTCAGCGAGAAAATCTGTGTCTTCCACAGATCCTCTCTGGATGTGAACTGGAAAATTTTCAAGGAAACCGCTTTGGCTCTTTGGCCGCACCAGGCATGTCACTCTCCAGTTTCGCTCGATTAGAGCTTCCAGAAGATGGCTGCCGATGAATCCTGTCGCGCCTGTCATAAGTGCCTTTGATGGCATTGTTATGGAATTCCCTGGTTTTTTATGATCTCTCAGCGCTCGATGATTTGTTTCTCTCCGGATATCTCAACGAGCTCTATTTTCTCGGTTCTTGGAGGATCGAATCTGGCGTTTCCATCGACATCTACGAAGACAGGATTGGTCAATGCATAGGGAACTACGGCATTTTCCAGGAGGCCGTCTCGGGCTTTTGCCTGGAGTACGGGATAGAGACTTTTTTTACCCAAAACTTCGGCGATTATGGTGGAATCTCTGTCCAGTCTCAAAACGATATTTTCATCGAATTTCAGACTTTCTTGTCTTTCCGGCTTGACAGGGAAAATAAGTTTCCTCTCGCCGTTTATGATGATTCTAACCTCATTCAAGGAAACCCAGGGGGCGCTCTGAACACGAACACGGATGTCCACTTTTCCATCGGACACCGAGCATGAGTCTCCCGGTATAAATTTATCGTTCACCAAGAGGTCAAGAATGGGTGCGTTCGTGGCGAAAGAGTGGCCGTTTTTTATTCCTTCTAGAACAGCCTCTATGTCCAGGCCCATCCCCATTTTCCTTTTGTGATAGACATAGGTTCGGGAATATCCGGGTTCATCTCTATCAATGCTGTGAGAATCCGAAGATCCGACGAGCGGTTTGTAGATCCCTCTGTTCATGAGGTTCAGCCAATCCTGGATAGCCACAGAGTTGGACTGATAGATGTAGGGGCCGTTCAGGGATTCGAGCACGTCGAAGGATGTATCGAAGTGAAGGTCGGCGGAGGCGGCGGTTTCCGTCTCCAACTGTACGTTGTTGAAGTACCCTATACTTCCTGCTCTGGGATGATTGACCTGTATGATGAGACCGGGGTCTTTCTTCCGACTGGCTGCAAAGAGAGGGGCGGCTCTGTCGGCGAGTGCGAGTATGGCGCCGTTTTTTTCTTCGTCTCCTCGATAGATAAGGGGATAGGTGTTGTAGTGGATCAATCCGCGGACAGAAACTTCATTTCCGATGACGGTGGTCAGGTGTCCCTCCAAGCCAAGTTTTTTTAAAGTTGGTGAATAATCCATGACGATATTATGGTCTGTCGCCATGGCCACTTCTATGCCTTCCGCCACCACCGATCTTATTCTCTCCGCCACACCAACCCTTGCATCGGAATAGATGGTGTGCATGTGGGGATCGACGGAAACAAAGTCGGTTGTGTCGACCGTTTTATCGATCGTGAACGTTAAGTCGATGTACTCCCCTTTTAGCACTTCTACAATCCGCTGGTCCAGGGAGTATTCAGGTCCGCGTGAAGCCGTTGCCAGATATGTCCCGACAGGCATCGCGATCTCCAGGCCTTCCTCTGGGGGGAAACGAGAATTCTTGAACGTCTCCCACCGCCGCCCGCTTTTCACGGGATTCTCCGGGCGGAAATAGGGAGTTGGGGTTGGGTCGAGACCGATAAAGCGGACCTTCCCGGGAACAAATTCGCCCCTTGTGTCACGAATCCTGATTTTGATCGTGCCTTTGGCAGGGTCTTTCAGGACACACGTGTTGTCTCCATCTTCCTCGATTCGTAGGAGCTTTTCGGCGACGGCAGGGAAGAAGTGCGCTTGGACTTTGTAAAGGCCACCTGGCAGCGGGATCTGGAGGTTTTGTCTTTGTTCATAAAAACACCTGTAGAATACGGAGGATGTTACCAAATCCCTTATAACGATCTCGAATATGTCCCCTGATATATTTTCGAATTGTATCGTTGCTTTTTCTGTTTTTTGTTGGATATCCCGGTAAATGGTATCCAGAAGCCTGTCCCCTCTATTATCGACGAAAAGGCTGTGCTGGATCGTGTAACTAGCTCCGGGAGCGAGGGTTCCCGGGCTTGGCTCCTCTCCTTCACTGCTCGGATTGCGTTCGAGCCAGGCCATGAAGTGACGATCTTTGGGATAGACCCTGAAGCGCAATCCTGGATGCTCGGATGTGCTGTGCGGACTGAAAGAATAGGAATGATTCGGCCCCACGTACAATCCATACTCTAAGTCCTCGACTGGGACAGTACCCGTGTTCCGGATGCGAGAGCGCACAGCGATTTCTCCTTTTTTCGGCAGGAATTCGTATGTTGTCTTAATCTCCAGTTTTTCTTTGTTTTCTCCTTCAAATTCGCCTGTCGCGACAACTGCGAGATTTCCTGCACGAGATTTTTTAGCCGCGGGTTTTACGGATGTGTAGTACACATAATGTCTCTGGTCCTTGATCCGGATGTCGGGGGATCCGATGGCCATTTCACACCGAAGGCCTTTTCCTGCGGGCACAAAGCTGAGAATGCTGCCCATCGCATTGTCGGTGGCGTAGTTTCCGCTAGATAATCGCAGGGGGCGGGAGGAAGCCCCAAAAATTGCCAGATAGTTGCCGTCCGAGACCAGGATATCCCCTTTTTCCCAGACAGTGCAAAATTGTTCGGGCAGGTCTTTTTCTCCCTCGATCTCTTTCACTTCGACATCGGGAGACTGAGCACAAAAAGAAAGCAAAAGACAAAAACTCATCAACAAGACAGGGAGTGATTTTTTCATCGGCTTCCTTCCTGATTTTGCCTTGAAAACTCTATACGATATAATAATTCTACTGAGAATTCAATCGATGCGACAGACGTGTCTGAATCCATGATCGCATGAACACAGGTTGCATAAAGGGGCGCGGATTCGATAAAATCATTTTGCCGCGATTTATCTCTAAAGAGACGGACTGATATCAATGACAGAGCTCAATGTTGTTCACAAGATCCATGGGAAGGCATTTCTCCTTCAGGCGGAGACCTCTCATGCGGCGGCTGACTACATGAAGTATGAAGAGATCCGGAACGAGATCTGGGAGAACCCTCTGGACAGTCTGGCCGGGACTCGGAACATGGCGGCTGAAAATTACTTCAACGAGGGAAGCAGCCTGTTCATCGCTGCCTATGTCGAGGATGAAAAAGGGACTTTCACCGAAGACAAAGCTCATCTTGTGGGTTTTTCGTACGGATTTGTCGGTGTGAGAGATAAAAACATCGGTTTTAGGGATATCGGCAATTTTGAATTCTATTCCCAATACACGGGTGTGAAGGAGGAATACCAGAGATATGGCCTTGGCGTGTTGATTAAGGAGTTTCAGGGGAAAATCTTGAAGGATGTGTTCGGAGTATACACCGTGATCTGCACCTTTGATCCCTTGTCGGGTATCAATGCCTACAGGAATATCCATCATTTCCAGATGAATGTGGTGGAATATCTCGAGGATTGTTACACAGATTTTGCCGGAAAATTGAACAGGCTGGATGTTCCGGCAGACCGGTTCTTAGTTTCCTGGGATTTAAAATTAGCGCCTCCAAAACTTCAGTATGACATAAAGAAGGTTTTCGATTCCGGGAAGTTCGTGATCCAGACTGAGTTGAATGAAGTTGCGGGGAAGAATGGCCCCTTTCAGCTGGATGTTATCAAGGGCGTAGATCTCTCTCTGGAAGATAGATTTTTGCTTGTGGAGATTCCTTTCGATTTTTACAGGATGCTGCAAGAGACAGATATCTCTGACAGTTCGGTCAGAGAAATACCTGTGGTCTGGAGATACAAAACGCGGGCGGTCCTTCGGGAGCTTTTGCAGCGCGGGTATTCGATCATTGATTTCCGGTATGTTGAGG
>JASFEP010000087.1:0-13080 GCA_050124775.1 Candidatus Aminicenantota bacterium | reverse complement strand
CCCGCAGATCGATCTGGTTTATGCACACAACGATCCCGGAGCCCACGGTGCCTACTTGGCGGCCAAGGCGGCAAACAGAGAGAATGAAATGTTGTTCGTGGGGATCGATGCTTTGCCCCACGAAGGGCAGATCTACGTGCAGCAGGGCATTCTGGCAGCCAGCTTTGAATATCCAACGGGTGGAAAGGAGGCGATCCGAACGGCTATCGATATTTTGAGCGGGAAGAGCGTTCCCAAGGAGATCACCCTTCCATCCAGGGTTTTTACTCATGAGAATATCGATCAGGGAGGAGAACTCCTCAAATAAAGGCATATAAAAAGGAGGTCGGTGATGAATAAGGTTGTGGACATCTACTTGCCGCTGGATAGTCGCGATACTGCCAATGCAGAAGTGTGGCCTGTGACGGAAAAACAGCTGAAGCAATTGGTGAGCGTTATCGAGGATTGCGGATGGACGGCCCACGTGTTGAATCCGGATAAACCGATTTCGAGTGTCGCAAAAGGAATGAAAGTCATCGGGAAGGCCAACGGTGAGCGTTTCATCAATTTTATGGGTGGATGGGCCTACCCTGACTTTTCAGTGAGCCCGATGTGGCAGCTTCCCAAGGAAGTGCCGAAACTGATGCTGGGGAGTGCGATTCCCGATTTTCCCGGTGCAGTGGGATTGTTAGCCAGTGTTGCAGGCACCGAGCATGTGGGGATCCGGACAGACAGATTATTCATCGAAAATTTCGAAAATTGCGCAGAATATCAGGATGCTATAAGGGCATTTTTAGAAAACGGGAACTACAGTTTTCCCTTACCACAGCCGATCGAGGTCGATGTGAATGATACTCACAGAGCGAAGGCCCGAAGGGTGCTCGACAGGCTCAGGGGGTCGATCTACGGAGCGGTAGGGCCGCGTTCCATGCAGATGTGGAACAAGATCTCCGAGGCGGACTTTCTGAGGTATTTTGGGATCTCACGAGAGGGATTCGACGGCTTGAGACTTTTGAAAATGGCCGAAAAGATTCCGGAGAGCAGAGCCGAGGCTGCACTGAATTTTCTGCTCGAACATCGGATGGATATACGCCTGGGAAAGGACCCGGTCAAAGAATTGACCAAAGACATGGTCATCTTCCAGATGAAGGTCTATTTCGCTCTGATTGAACTCAAAGACCAATTCGGTTTGGATTTTATCGGTGTGCAGGACCAATTGGATTGGGTCGAACACTATCCAGCGACGGACTTGGCGTTGGGGCTTTTGAACAACCGGCTGAGACCGGAATCCGATGGCGAAACTGTGGTGGCGGCGACAGAAGCAGATGATGGGGCTGCCATCACCATGCAGGTCATGAAACTTTTGAGCGAGGGGGAGCCCGTAGGATTCAATGACCTCCGTTACTGGAAAGCGGACGAGGGATTGTATTGGTTCGTGAATTCGGGAGCGCTGGCGCCCTATTTTGCGAGAGGCAGCCACGATTCATTGGAAGGGGCCTGGTCGGAGCGGCAGACATACATGTATTTCAACTCGGGCGGCGGGACGAGTTCGGTAGTCGTGCGGGTGCCGGGTGTCGTGACATGGGCTCGCTTTTCCTATAGGGATCACCAGCTCTACCTTTGTGCAGGAAGGGGTGTGACGGATATCCCGACTGATGACCAGTGGAGGGAGCGCTCGGCGAATTGCAACCCGGATTGGCCCCATTGGTATTTACGGCTGTGCGGAAAAATCGAATGGAGGATCAACTCCAACCATCCGATCACGGCGTTAGGGGATCGCCTCGCTGAGCTAAAGGCAGTGGCTGAGGAATTGGGCATTCCCTTTGAATGCTACGACCACCTCACTCCCGACCAACTCACATAAAATGTAAAATGGGGACAGGCTACTTTTTTAATTACCCCTGTAAAAAGTAGCCTGTCCCCTTTTCTGTGTAGGATCTACTGTTATTTGACCTCCAGCGTATCTCTATCGGGCAGTTTGGGAAATGAGGCATGGGGTTCTTGTTGATACCAGTAGGCCACTGAAGCCAGATCATCCTGAAGAGGCAAATATCTTCCGCCCGATCTCCATCCGAGCGCCTGTATTGTCACTTTCAAATCCTCTTCAAAACGGATTGGATCCATGATGTGCCAGCGGTAAAGTCCGAAGCGTTGTTGGGATCGCATGAATCCGTCTGGCCTCAGCACCTGAGGCATTCCTGCATAAGGCGTGGTAAATTCCCTGTACTGACCATCCACATCGAAGCCGTATGAACCACAGAAATAATCTTCCGTCCCGGTGCCACAGATTGTGGGGAAATCCTCATCGCCATCCATGTAAAATTTGATCTCTCCTTCCCCCCACCATCCGGTGCTGTTCGACCCCCAGCACATGTACGTCCCCACGTAGTGGCCCCAACCTTTGATCCCATCGATGATCGTGTAGACGGATTTGTTCGGCACGGGATTGGTCCTTCGGAACTGGGCATGGAAGTAAGCTGCATCATCGGGAACATCCGTGAGCGTGTAGTTGATCTGATAATAAAGAACCATCTCATTCTCATCCAGGTTTTCCATAGTGATCTTGCAGCTCTTGCGAAAAGGCATAACCCAGTAGCAGTTGAAAGCACTTCCCGGATTTACACACACCGGGAGCGAACTCACTTGGGCGTACTTGCCCCACCCACAGGCGAAGAAATCCCCCACTGGGACTTCGACAGATGGCTCCTTTTCGCCGTCCCAATAGAAACGTAGGATGGAATAGCGCCAGCTTCCGGTGGGAGTCATCCAGATCTGCTGGATAGCACCCGATCCTTCGATCTCTGCAAGGACAAATACCTGTTTCGGCTGGATCCTGACATAAGGAGACACCTTCCATCCTTGACCGAGATCCCGGGCGGCTTTGGCCGCTGGGCCGTCGATAGACATCCCCGCCTTCCCCTTTTCTCCTGTGAAATTCTCAGGGCTGATGGAGCGTGTTTTTGCATGGGACAACCGAGCTAAATTCCCCAAATTCAAGTGCAATCCATTGAACTTGGTATCATCCGCGTATTGGAAGGCAGCGAGAATTACCAACGAAATAATAGATCCTATCAGTAACACCATTCCCTTCATACCTCAACCTCCTTCAAGTGGATTAAAAGCGTAAAATATTGCAATTGATTCATAATTTGAATTTAACTTTCCAATATAATTTCACAGTTCAAATGTCAAGATAAAGATCGAAAGGACTAGCTCAGAAGGAGAATTTAAGAGAGACGAACATGGGGCTGTAAATAAGATCATTCTGATGTATGATACAGTGCAGAAAGACAAATTCCAGAAGAAAGGAGAATTATGGAGGCATGAAAAGAATCAGCATGATGTTGATAGTGATTCTCCAATTACTGGTTACATTATATGCGGATACGGAACACATAATCGAGCCCCGTTTATCCAATCCTCTAGAGATCGGTAAAAAAAGCCTGATGTTTGGATCAATCGCGGCAGTTTGTGAGGACGATCACGCCAATTTTTATGTGTTGGATAAATTGGAGCACAAAGTGTTCAAATTCTCTCCCTTGGGGGAACTGCAACTTTCATTCGGTGATGAAGGAGAGGGGCCGGGTGATTTCCAGCGGCCCAACCGCATCGCCTTTACAGATAATGGGGAAATCGTGGTCGCCGATGAGCTGTATTATCTCACTTATCTAAAGACCGACGGCACATTCATCAAGCGCATCGACCTGAACGGCAGAATAGTGCCGGGATATATTGGGCCAGATGCCTTCTATGCCTGGATTTGGCGCCCTGAAGATAAACAGCAGATTCTCTGTGATGCAAATAACACGGTAGTACGCGTTTTCTACAGCGTCGCCAAGAAATCTTTCTCAGTCAACATCCCGGATAGAAGCGGGCGAGCCGTCATGTTCAGCTATCTCAGAGATGAATTTGCCCCAGCATTGCTTTTTGCCCATTCAGGAAAGTATTCGGCAATCGCTGTGACCGACAAATATGAAATCACTCTGTTGAATAACGAGGGACAAAGTTTAAGAATGATCAAGAGGAATATCTCACCAGGGCGCATCAATAAAAAGGAAAGAGACTATTTTGCCAAAGACATCACGGAAGTGGGTAGGTATAGAGGTTGGCCAAAGAGTGCAAATAGAAAGCTCCTGAAAATCATACCCGAGGAAAAGATCTTTTTCGACCGGATTCTTCTTACCGAACATTATGTTTTTGTCTGTAGGATAAAGGAGGATATTACAAAAGAGGAATCACCTACTCCTATAGACATTTTTTCCATAGAGGGCAAATATATCGGCGCAACACAAATCGACTTAAAGCCAATTCATATCTCCGATCAATATATGTATTTCGTGAAGAGCGATGAAGACGAAAATCTATTCCTGGTTCGGATGGATTATCAACTTCGCAAATAAAAAGGGGGACAGGCTACTTTTTTAATTACCCCTGTAAAAAGTAGCCTGTCCCCTTTTTGTGTGAGTGATGAGGACGCCTCGGGCTTTCAAGGAATCTACGAAAGGATCATACAACTCCCCGACGAATATCTCTTCGGGGAACACGACTCCCCTATGTTTGATCTCACCTTTCAGGATCATCTGCGCGGCGATCGATGCGGGAAAGGATGTGGTTTTTCCCATGGACGTGTAATTCTTCTCCTCATCGAAATAATCCACCATCTCGAAAACATGCGTCTCAGGCTTTCCCGACGTTTTCCCGGCCACGACGACCCGCAGCAAAGTCACATCTTTGTCCTCTCCCAATGCTATTTTCGCATCTAGAAGCGACTCTGTCACTCTCCTCGGGATGATCCTTGTACCGTCGATCTCGATAGGGTCTCCTTCGAAAAATCCACACTCCCGGAGGGTTCGAATCTCCGCTGCATGGCTTTTGTACCGGATCGTCTTCTGAGAGAGCTCGCCCCCGACCTTTCCCTGCATGGTATGCGCCAGAGAATTCAGACCATCGGTGTAAAAGCATTCCATCTCCGGAAAATCCGGTGGAAATGAAATGGGCTCCACCCCCGACATGGCCTCAACTTTTGTCAGGTTTCCATCCATCAACACCAACGCCTTCCTCTCATACAAACCGAGAAGACTGTTGACGGCATAGACGATCCTGTATTTCAAGGGCGGTTTCCCTTCCACAGGATTCCCCCCAACATAGACGAGAGCGTTCTCCGTCTGATCCAACAGTTCCACTCCCCTTCCCACACATACATTCGTTATTCCTGGTGAAACGCCACATCCAGAAATCGTTGTTATATCTTTTTTCTTAGCTTCCTCATTAAATTCCAAACGATCCAGCGTAAACTCCCCCACAACATCCACAAAATGAACTCCCAAGCGCACCGCTGATTCCAGAACCGGAAGGCTGTGACGGTGGAGCAATGCACAGAGAACAACATCCTTACCCTTCATAGCTGCATCCCTTTGATCCCTGTCTTCGATATTCCTCTGCAATGTCTCCAGTCTATCGCTGCCGATAAACTCCCTTGCGTATTTGAGTGCGTTGAAATCGATATCCACGAGCGTAACCTTATAACCGGGCTCGCTTTCGATAAGATCCTTGGCCATCACAAGCCCCATCTTTCCGGCTCCAAGCACCAAAAAATGACCCATTTCAAACTCCTCTTCGATAAAATATCTTTGCGAGCAATGGTCTGCCCTAAAAGCTATATAAGCCCAACGAACACATAGATAACCGATGCCAAGGCTGCTACCACCAAGGCATAAGGGATCTGAGTCCTTACATGATCCATATGATCGCACGCAGCCCCCAATGATGACAAAACTGTCGTATCCGAAAGGGGTGAGCAGTGATCTCCGAAAACGCCCCCTCCTGCAGCCGCTGCGACCGTCCCCATAACAAGAGTCGTAACCTGCCCTTGACTGAACTCAAAAGCGAGTGGAACAGCCACAGGAAAAACAATGGCAAAGGTGCCCCAGGATGTTCCGGTGGCAAAACTGATAAAAGCGCTCAAAACAAACGCAAGGAGTGGTAGAAGCGCAGGATTGAACCACCCCTGGGTAGATTCGACCACATACTGTGCAGTCCCCATATCACGACTCACAAAATTGATGGCATAGGCAAATGACAATATCAAAACCGCAGGCAGAACTCCCTTAATACCGGCCTGGATCGACTGCATCAATCCGTTAAGATTGTCCACCCTCTGAATGAACATAGTTGCTCCCAATACAGCGGTTGCTAGCATAAAACTAGCGAGGACCCGTGCTTGACCCGTAGCAAAAAAGCTCACCATGTTGACGGTAATGACGATCATGACGGGCATAAAAAAATTCAGCCATATATTGGGGTTTCCCTTCACCGATACGGGTAAATTCGTGAGCTCCGAACTCATCATCGGCACAGATCCCGGCCGAAGGGACTCGCCCCTTTCGACGGCGCGCCGCTCAGCCTTTTTCATCGGGCCATATTCAGGAATGATCTTTGCCGCAACAAAAGCAACCATGATGATCGAAAGAATCCCATAAAAATTAAAAGGGATAGATTTTATAAATAAAGCCATGGCATCGTGTCTATCAAGGATGGGGCCAATCCCGATAAGAAGTCCCGTGATATACACAGCCCACCCCGTGATCGGGGCCAGAACGCTCACCGGCGCAGATGTGGAATCACAGATATAGGCCAGCTTCTCCCGCGATACACGGGCTCTGTCCGTGAGATTCCTCATCACTGGGCCAACAAAAAGCGGCGAAAAGTAATCGCTGAAAAAAATAAACATGCCTAAACCCCAGGCCATCAACTGTGTCTGTATGCGGGATTTTGTCAGAGACAGCACTCTCTGAGAGAACATGTGTACAGACCCGCAGCGTTGATAGAAGGCGACCAATATCCCGATGCAGATCTCAACTAGACACACCCACATAAAATCCCGGTTGCCGAGAGATCTCGCCAGGAGTTCAGGAAAACCCAATAGGCCCTGCCCCATCAAAAGAACGCCGGCTAGGCAGGCCACCGCTAGACTCAAGACCGGTTCCCGTGTCAAAAAAGCGAGTAGTATTGCAAGTAATGGGGGAACCAAGGACAGCCAGCCGTAATCCATTACATTTGGTCTTTGAAGAGCTCGGCCAGACGTTTTATTCCTTCATCGATTTGTTCTTCCGAGGGGTATGAAAAATTGAGCCTCAGTGTATTCTTACCGCTCCGGTCAAAATGGAAGGCAGAACCCATCACATAAGCGACTTTTTTCTCGATGGCTTTCGGAAAAAGGGCATCGGCATCCAATTGTTCAGGTAAACACATCCACAGGAATAGCCCTCCCTCTGGATGAGTCCAGTCGATGCCCGCATCTTTTGGCATGTACCTCTCTAAGGCTTCGAGCATGGCTTTCTGCTTTTTTCGGTAGTAATTGACTGTTTTGGCGATATGAGGCTTCAGGAGGTCTCGATTGATAAACTCGTACAGGATCGCCTGCGTAAAGGACGAAGTGCAGAGGTCGGCTGGCTGTTTGGCCATCACCAGCTTGTCCATGATTGCTGGATTGGCAACGATCCAACCCAAACGGGGACCGGGTGAGAAGATTTTTGAAAAGGTGTGCACGGAAAAGGCATACCCCCTCTTGTCCATCGGCCCGACCATCGGGAGCGGCTCCCCCTCATACCTCAGATCACGGTAGGGGCTGTCATCGATGGTGACGGTATCGTATTCATAACAGAGATCGAGAAGTCTCTTCCTCCTCTCCAAGCTCATGGTCACTCCCGCCGGATTCTGAAAATCAGGGACTATGTAGATGAACTTAATCTTCGATCCTTTTTCGGCATATTCCTTTAATATCTCGCCGACCCTCTCCACATCCATTCCTTCTTTGTCGACAGGCACACCGATAAGATTTGCCCTGTAGCTCTTGAAAGCCTGGATCGCACCGAGATAAGTCGGCAACCCCATAATAATGGGATCCCCGGGATCGATAAAGACACGGCCAATGAGGTCCAAAGCCTGCTGCGCACCGGAACAAACGAGAAAATAATCACGATCGACTTCCGCTCGTTCATGGTTCCTCATCCATTGGACCAAACAATCGATCAGACGGGGATCGCCTTCTGTGGGGCCGTACTGAAGGGCTTGTGCTCCTTCTCTGTCCAAGACAGTCGATACAATGTCCTTCAGCTCATCGACCGGAAAAAGCCCGGGATAGGGCAGTCCCCCTGCAAATGAAATCACTCCCGGCTTTCTTGTGAGTTTGAGGATCTCACGGATCTCGGACCGTCTTAAAACCCTGGAATTGTCCGATAAAAGTCCGGGCAAAATGTCCGCTACATTTTTCATAAGAATTACACCTCCTCACATTCAGTTGAGGCAGTTTAAGAATCCAATCCATACAGGTAAAATAATTCCATCAAACAGTTCGCTAAAAGATATATTGAAAATGCAGGTGAGGCAAAATATTGAATATCATCAAGAGAATAAAATATAAGCAAAATTTTAAGAAGAGTCAATCTCCATGTGTCAATGCCATGCAAAGAAATAAAAAAACTATTTACTTTGTTTAGAAATATGTGATATATATAAAGAGGCCTTGTTGTGCTGGCTGGGCAAGGCGCCCACCTTAAAACATTTCATATCCCCCTTTTGCTTATTTTCCCCAAACAGCCAGCACCCTATCATTGAGGAGTCATGTACGATGCAAGAAAAACGGAACAAAATAATGACGGCCGCCATTGAAGAATTTTCAGAAGTCGGCTTTATAAACTCTAGCTTCGAATCGATCTCTTCCAAAGCAGAAGTGGAGCAAGCGGTCATCAGAGCTCTTTTTGTCGATAAAAAAACTTTGCTCAAAGAACTGTTCAGAGAAGAGACCGAACCAATGGTCAATGCCATCGCTCTGGCCGTCCAGGAAATCGAGGATCCAAAGGAAATGATTCGAAAATCAATGGAACATCTGGATCTTTGGCTTCTGATGCATCCCAAACATGTCAAAATGTATATGCGTTGTTCCCTCGATGAATCAGATATCTTAGAATCGATTTATCAATACCTAATGCCCTCCGAATTCTTTGAAAGATTGAATCAATTCATTGAAAAAGGACATCTACGCTGCAATGATTTATTCGTTCTTAGCCTGCTTTTGGATTCACTTATCATGTTTTTCCACATGATGAAGCCAGCCATTCAACCCATAATGCCGGATGAAAACATGGAGGATATTGCTAAGTTAAGATTAAAAGCGGTTATGGATCTGCTTGAAAACGGGCTTTATTCCAAATAAAATTCTTGGGTTCTATGCTTAAGAAAATGCAAAAGTGTGAGGTAATCCTGAGGATACATTGGATAAGCCCCATCGCTAACCCCCCTTTTGCTAACATGCCGACTTTTTTAGCCTCACGGGAAGATTACCGCTGAGCTATCCCAATTCCCACAAAAAAACCAGCTCACTTTCTATTTCGACAGAGATAATAAAAAAAATACTACCCAATATAGTAAAAATAATCCTTCCGAAAGTGTTTGTCAATAAAATATTCTTTTTGTGGCATGATATATGATATGATGATTCTCAGGAGATAACAATGCTTAAAAGGTATCAGGTGCTTCTGCCGGATTGGCTGGAGGATTATCTCAAATGGGGGGTTAAACAGTATGGGCTCAGTTTTTCAGAGATTATAAGACTCGAGATCTGTACCTCTGTCCTGGCGATGATCGAAGAAATGCATCCAGAATACAAGCCAAACCTCACTTTGAAAGAAATCATGTCCGCTGTGAGTGCATACGATGAAACGAAGTTCACAAAAGATGACATTAACAGATTTGCATCACGCGTTTATTTCGAAACGAGAAAAGCGATCGAATACAGAACTTCAAAGGCCAAAAAGAAATAGGTCTCCCCTTAAGATATCACCCTTTAGAATGGATTGAGCGGAGGAGGATCCAACAATCTGCGCTCTATGTGTTTGTTTATTATTATTTCATTATCTTTTCTTTAACTCATCAATGAGTTTTTGTGCCTTTTGGACCTCCCTGCCTCCGTAATAAAGATAATTCTGATAACACTCCAATGCCATTTCTTTATTGCCACTCACTTGATAGATCTCACCGAGGTCGAGATAAGGCTCAGGATTTTTCGGCTCGAGCGCAACGGCTTTCTCATAGTGCTCCAGGGACTTTTCTATCAAATCCTGCTTCCGGTATAAGAGTCCGAGATACGTGTGTGCACGGTGGGAAATAGGCTTTCTCAGGACAGTGACAACATACTGCAGTTCGCCATCCGATCCTTTCTTTCCTTCTCCTTTGGGTTTAATATATGACTTTTCGCTCTCAATAGCCTTATTCCATAGCTCGGCGGCACGAACCCAGTCATTGAGATTGTAATTGGCCGTACCCAGGTTGCATAGAACAATAGGATTTTCAGAATCTATGTCTAAAGATCTTATGAATTCTTTCTTGGCATCGTTATATTTACTCTGATAAAAATATATATTCCCCATGAGATCATAAGTGCCGGCTTCATGCTCTTTCGACACATACTTAAAATCATGCAACCATATCGCACGCGCACAGTAATACTGGGCCTTTACCAAATAATCAGTAATGGAATCCTCGAGTTTTGCGACATCGTAACATGTGAGGGCAAGATTATGGTTGACGACGTACGATCTCTCATCGACGTCCAAAGCTAATTCAAGAAGGGAAATTGCATCTTTGATCCGGCCTTCTTTGAGAACCTCAAAAAACTTTCTATGACACTCGGGGAGCAAGGTATTGGTGTGTTCTTTCAACCTATGATTGAGGCGGACCTTATACTTTGCAGGAGCTTCGGCCTTGAGCTGAGTTTTATTGAGAAAGAACTTCATGAGTTCTGCAATCTCAGGGTGCCCCTCATCCAGTTCCTTTGCCAGACCCAATTGAGTCTTAGCCTCTTTGAAGCGGCCCTGCGCTATAAAGAGTTCGGCCAATCTCAGTCTGCAGTCCACCTCATCATAATCAGCGTTCACAGCCCTTCGGAATTTCGCCTCTGCCTTTGAAAACTCGCCTATCTCCTGGGAATACAATCCCTGGACATAATAAAAAGCTCCTTCATTCCTCTCGTCGAATGCATCTAGATGGACGATAACCTCGCCCTTATAAACGCCTGTAATGATTATGGGAAGCGGAAGTATTCCCCAAAATACATCCAGATTGAATAAAATCTCAACATCATCTATCCTTTCGAGGTAAACACCCTTCTCTTTTTTTGACCTGACCAGTTCATCTCTGTTTAATATTCTCCCGTTCCTTTTTTGAAAGATGCTTGCACCATCGATCCATCTTTCATCGAAGAAGATATTGTTCTCTATCAATGTCAGCTCCGATTGTGCTCTATCGTAATCTTTATTCATCAGATGCGACACTGCCAGATAGAAATGGGCGTCAAAATCAAACGGATGGAATGAGATGGCGTTATTCAAGTTATCCGCTGCCTTGGTATAGTCGCCTAGCTCCAGATAGGCATATCCAATGTCATCCCAGACTCGCGTCTGTTGTCGTCCGGCGTCTCTCGTCCTCCCCGATAAAATTGATATCCCTTTAAAATACTGATTGATGGCTTTTCTATACTGTTGGGAGAGAATGAGCCGATCCGCCATATCAAAATATTTATTGACTTGAGAATAGGCTCCCTGGGCTAAAAATATCACAACGCCAGAAAGGATTAAAATTCTGAGTTCGACCTTTTTTCTGCGACTCCTTCTCATAATTTCCTGTCCCCCAAAAAATATTCTCCCTAGAATTTTGTTGATCTTACATATCGGATTTTTCTTTCCACATGATCCGATAACGTTTGAGTGAGCGGTATCCGCTGTCTTCATCAGTGTTCATGTGGTACATCTTTCCGTTGGCGAAAAGACCGGGGCGGATATCACTCCAGATCCTGGCTTCATAATAGCCTTCGCTGTCGAAAATGTCATAAGCGAAAAATGTGCGGTTATCACGTTCTTTCTCTTCATTTGTCTCGATCCAGAGGCGACCCTCTTCGTCGACGAGCATCCGTTCGGTAACGGTCTTTACACTTGGTATTTCAATCTCGCGAGCCATTTTGGCAAACGGACTCTCGGGATTCTCTTCGAAGACGACATTTCTTTCGGAAAAGAGAGGTGTATCAGTGTTGTGGATGTGAGTGACTCCATCGATCACTTCGACATTTGCTGTGCTCTCCGGGCCTTTTTTGCAAGCCATCACAAAGATCAAAATCCATGGGAGAAGGATTGGAATCGTCTTTTTCATCGGATCCCCTTTTGAGTTCCTTATGGTCTATAATTCATTTAAAGCAAAAAGAGTTGCATGTAAAGCTTATTTCCTGCGAGATCTCTTCTATTAGGATAATCCCTTATCGATAAGAATACAAATCGAGCAACTCATTATTCCCATCTCCGTCGTCAACTTTTAGACACAAGAAACTTAAAATTAGACTCAAAAATAGCTGATGTTTAAAAAATATTTACAATTTCGCAATCGATCTTACGTCACAGTAGCCCTAAATCTTTTATTATCAATAAATTCATATGCCTTAAGCATTTTGGCACGGATTATGCATAAAAAAATTGTTGAAAATGAGAGAAACAATGAACCCCGAAAACAGACCATCGCAACCATCAGCGAATGGCTTTTCAATATATGGGTTGCTCTTTTTCGCCGGCTGGGAAGAGCCCTCCCTCCTTTTTTGGTTCCCATCCTCAACCCCTTTTTGCTGACTACAGCCGGCCATTCCTCCTTCAGCAAGTTCCATGAGTGTTACATCTTGAGATGTATCCCTCGTTGTGGTATAAATGCCAGTTCAGAAGGAATATTGTGCTATCATAAACTTATGAGCCATTTATAAAATCCAGGAGGAAATTCCCATGAGTCATGCCTATAGTGCAGATGAAATTTTCGATATGGCCGAGCAGATCGAAAGAAACGGAGCGAAGTTTTATAGAGATGCTGCAGAGAGTGTAAGCGATGCGGAAACGAAGGATTTTTTGCTGATGCTCGCAAAAATGGAAGATAATCACCTGAAGACCTTCTCCAACATGAGGACCGAGCTTTCGGGGAGAGAGATGGAGTCGCCCACATTCGATCCGAACAATGAAGCAGCCCTCTATTTGGGCTCTCTAGCTAATAGCAAGATTTTCTTCAAGAGGGAGA
>JASFEP010000086.1:0-13144 GCA_050124775.1 Candidatus Aminicenantota bacterium | reverse complement strand
AAAAAAAGCCATGGCAGATGTAATAACAATGGATATGGAAATCACCCCTCCCAGAGAAATGGATAACACCAGGTCTTTACGCACATCTTTGAGTTGCGCTAGGGAACTCCATTTGTTTTTTACCGCTGACGCGTGCAAAAAAAGATTGTAGGGCACGACCGTCGTCCCCACCAAAGCGAGTACTATAAAAAGAGAATCCTTTGGGAAAGATGGAATAAATCCTCTGAATACCTCACCGAGGTTCGGTTTCATGATGATCGCAGTAGCCAGGAAGGAGATGCTCATCAAGAAGACTAATGCTATCAAAAAACGCTCCACAACCCGGTATTTTTGCTGTCCCAGCAGAAAAACGGCTGCAAGGGAAATGATCACAGCCCATATTTTCTGGGGAATTCCGGTGAGCATTTCAAGTCCGAGAGAGCCGCCGATGATATTCCCGGCTTCATAGGCAGCACAACCTATCGTGATGGAAGAGAGGGTGAGCAAGATGAAAAGGGATTTCGTCCATCTGTGTCGAGGGTATTCGCGGAGAGACTCCCCCAGGTCTTTCCCGGATGCGAGGCTCAATCGTCCAGTCATCTCTTGAAGAAACAAGGTCGTAAGGACAGCGAACAACAGAGAGAACATAAGGGCGAATCCAAAATTCGCACCAGCCAGTGTGCATGTGGTCACTGTCCCTGGGCCGATAAATGCAGCAGCAACGAGAAATCCCGGTCCAAAGGAAGATTTTTTATTCGGTGTGTCCATAACCCCCGCCTCCTGGAGTCTCGATCAGGAGTCTGTCACCAGGTTTGGCTATGAGATTGGACTTCGATCTCAAAGGGATTTTCTCGTTCCCGCTGACAAGGATGTTTTTTCCTGTTTTGCCCTTGCTTCCGCCTTGAAGGCCGTAAGGAGAAAATCGCCGCCTTTCGGAGATGATGGTGACCTGAGTGGGGACGGTAAATTCATATTCCCTGATAATGCCATCCCCGCCCCTGTGCCTTCCTTTTCCGCCGGACCTTCGCCTTAGGGTGTATCTACGTATGCGTATGGGCAAATAATTCTCCAACGCTTCAACAGGCGTATTGAGAGAGTTTGTCATATGCGTGTGGACGCCATCGAGTCCTGGCAAAGAGTCACTGGCTCCCATTCCCCCGCCGATCGTTTCATAGTAGGCGAAGGATTCATTCCTCAGGGGATCGAATCCTCCCAGAGCGACATTGTTCATCGTTCCTGAGCTCGCTGCCGGGATTCGCTCCGGTATTGCTTGGGCCAGACATCCAAGGAGGATATCAACGATCCTCTGTGATGTTTCCACATTGCCTCCAGCGGTGGCGGCGGGTGAATTCGCGTTCACGACAGATCCTGGGGGAGCCAGGATAGTCAGTGGTCTGAAGAGACCGGTGTTGAATGGAATATCCTCACGGATTAAAGAGCGGAAAACGTACAAAATTGCAGAAGTGGTAACGGCTAAGTTTGCGTTTATCCCGCCTTCGACTTGAGGCGCAGAGCCTTCGAAATCGACAATGGCTTCATCGTTCGCGATCGTTAAAAGGGCACGGATTTTCACCGGGTTTGTGTGGATTCCGTCTTCATCCATAAAATCTTCGAACACATAAGAACCATCGGGGATTTGTGCCAAGGTATCCCGCAAGATTTTTTCAGTGTAGTCTTGAATGTAAATTCCATACCTCTGGACTTTTCGAACTCCGTGTTTCTGGAGGATCTCTTTGAGCCTTTGCAACCCCTTTTTGTTAGCCGCCACCTGTGCAAGCAGGTCTCCCTCGCGCTCCTCCGGGGTTCGTACGTTGGCGAGGATCAGATGGAGAAGGTCGGATCTTAATTTCCCTTTTTCTATCATTTTAAGGGGCGGTATGATCAGGCCCTCCTGATAAATCTCGGATGCCAAGGGCATAGACCCTGGTGTCATTCCTCCGATGTCGGAATGATGGGCCCTGTTAGCGACAAAAAAACTCAATTTCCCGTCCACAAATAAGGGGGAGATGCATGTAATATCAGGGAGGTGGGTGCCGCCTTGATAGGGATCATTGAGGATGACTAAATCACCCTCGTGGTAATCAACAGATCGGATCGAGGCTTGAACGGATAAGGGCATGGCACCGAGATGAACGGGAATATGAGATCCCTGGGCGAAGGTTTCACCCTTCCGGTTGAACAGAGAGCATGAAAAATCCTTTCTCTCCTTGATGTTTGGAGAAAGGGCTGTGCGCCCAAGGACAGCTCCCATCTCATCTGAGATCGAGATGAAGGCGTTTTTGAAAAGTTCGAGCTCGATGGGGTCGAATTCATCCATTTGTTTAACCTGTGTGTTCGATGATCAGGTTTAAATACGGGTCTACTTTCAGAGCGTAGGCTGGAGGGAGGAATGTTGTGGATTCGTGATCGAGAACGAGCGCAGGACCCTGGATCTCGTTTCCTGGATCCAGGGCCGACCGGTCATAAACCGATGCATCGTATGTTTTCTCGGAAAAGAACAGATCTTGCTTCATCAGAAAAGCTCTTTGCGGATTCATGCCCTTTGGAGGAAACTTATCGAACCTTATCTTTTGCGATGGTCCTACGATCTTTAAGCGTATGTTGACGACCTCTACCGTTCTTCCCGGATGCTGGTAGGAGTAAAGCTTTTGATGGGCCCTGTGGAATTTGGACGCATATGTGGCTCTGACTATATCTTTCTTGGATAATGGCACTGTTATCTCGTAGGATTGACCTGAATACCTAAGGTCCATTGCTAGATTGACTCTGAGATCTTTTTCTGCGAATCCCTCCTGTTTCATGTCCATGAGGCCTTTGTGCTCGAGGGTACGAAAAAGCTGGTACAGTTCGGCTTTGGTGATCTCACCAACAGGTTTGAGGACGGATGCTGAGCAGTCTTTTACAGAATCTGCGAGAAGCAGGCCTATGGCAGAGAGAACGCCGGCATTCTTGGGAACGATAATTTTTTTTATGCCCAGTTGGTTTGCAATCTCTGCAGCGTGCATTCCACCTGCCCCTCCGAAGGAAAAGAGGGCGAAGTTCCGTGGGTCATACCCCCGTTCGATGGATATGACACGGATCGCCTTTTCCATGTTGGCATTGGCGATCCTAATAATCCCCTGGGCCGTTTCTTCGAGGGATTTCTTCATCTTCTGCGCAATCTCATCAATTGCAGCTACACTCTTTTCGGGAAAAATCTTCATCTGTCCGCCTAGAAAATATTCGGGGGATAAACGCCCGAGTACGAGGTTCGCATCGGTAACAGTAGGAAGGCGTCCTCTCCCATAACATGCGGGACCGGGATTTGCTCCAGCGCTTCGAGGCCCCACCCTCAGAGCTCCGCCTTCATCGACATAAGCGATGGATCCTCCTCCTGCTCCTACAGAGTGGATGTCGATCATAGGCAGACGAATGGGGAATTCTCCGATGGTGTTCTCTGCTGTTGTGCTGATCTTTCGATCGATGAGAGATACATCAGATGAAGTCCCTCCCATGTCGAATGTGATGAGATTCCTGAAGCCTGCGGATTTTCCGAGATAGTGTGCTGCAACAGTTCCACCTGCTGGCCCCGAAAGAGCTGTCCGAATCGGCTCTTGTTTGGCCGATGATGGCAGGATATGGCCCTCGTTCGACTGCATGATCCTGAGCCTGGCCCCCTTCAACCCATTCTCCAGATCTGTCAGATACCGACTCATGACAGGCATGAGATAGGCATTGACAGTCGTTACCAATGTTCTCTCGTATTCCCTGTATTCAGGTAGGATCTGGCTCGATGTCGATACCAACAGGTTTTTTTTGTTCAAGAACTCGACAATTTTTTTCTCATGGATGGGATTTTTATAAGAATGGATCAGGCTAATTGCGACCGCTTCTACCCTATGTTTTTGTATCTTCACACAAATCTTTTCCAGCTCATGGAGAGAGAGTTCTTTGTCTACAGAACCATCGGCAAGCACTCTTTCATCGATTCCCAAACATAGTTTTTGGGGCAGGAGATCTGTTCTTTTTTCTCCATCAAGGCTGTAGAGTCGGCGTCTTGTCTGACGAGCGATGAAGAGAATGTCTTCAAAACCCTTCGTGGTGATGAGGGCTACAGGCCCGCCTTTATTCTCGAGAAGGGCATTTGTCGCCACCGTGGTTCCGTGGATGATCGCGGGACCTGTCTCAGACTCTAAAAAGGACGAAACGCCTTCAAGGAAAGCAACTGATGGACGCTCGGGAGTGGAGGGTATCTTTTTTATCCGGACAGAGCCATCTTTGACTATAAAAAAATCTGTAAAAGTGCCCCCTGTGTCGACACCGATACGAACAGCGCTTTTCATGCAGATGGGTTCATTTACAAGTATCACAGGAGGTGGCAGAGCACGTATTGCAGCTGGATGAAGTCTTCACTCGGCTGCTCCCTCCTCCTATCCCGAAGGAAGAGATGAGTTTCTGGACATCTTTACTCCCACATTCCATACAGACGATATCTTTTTCACCTCCGATAGAAGTGAGGGTTTCGAATGAAGCACCACACGCCTTGCAGGAAAACTCGTAGATCGGCATAGCTCTTACCTTTGCTACAGGATGGCGATCGCTTCAATCTCGACTTTAACGTCCTTGGGAAGGCGGGCCACCTGGATGGCTGCGCGGGCAGGGTAGGGGGCATTGAAATATTCCCCATAAATGCTATTCACTGCTCCATAATCATCCATGTTCTGGAGGAATACAGTGCACTTGACGACTTTATCCATAGAGCTTCCGGAGGCTTCGATGACAGCTTTAAGGTTTTGGAGAACGAGACGTGCCTGATCTTTGACCGGACCGGTGTTCAACTCTCCCGTGGAAGGATCGAGGGGGATCTGTCCGGAGGCGAAAACGAATCCATTGGCAATGATTCCCTGGGAATAAGGGCCTATCGCTTTGGGGGCATTCTCTGTATTGATCTCTTGTTTCATGGTGGGGCTCCTTTTTTTGCACGAAAACAGGCCGGGGCCAACAACAGCCATACAGCCGAGGCAGATAATCGCCTCCCGTCTATTCATGTGCTCTCCTAATATAAATACTGTCTAAAAAACATCGATGAATTTTCATCCACCAATGCTATGAACTTATCCTTGCATTGTTGAGAAAACTTTTCAAGTGGTTTTTTCTTTGGCATTGTGAGGTATGATTCTATCCAAAAAGAATGGATGTACCCACAATGAAAAAAAACGATTTTCATGGCTGATGCCCTTTGGGGATTTGATGTCTGTATTAGCCCGTGCGATTTCCCAAGACGAGGATGTATTCCATTCAGATGTCTTGAAGTCTTTCAATTAAAGAGCGATCGGTCCGGCGATAAGGGAGGGTCGGTGGGAATTTTCTCTTCCGTACGGCCAACTTTGGAGCGATTCCGAAACGCTCAGGGCAAATTGGTTCATGCTGGTGATTACGTCGCTGTATGGAGATCGGCGAAATGAAGCTCCAGAACAACTTCAAGGGGCTTCCCATGCCCGGAACCGAATAGACCACGTCTCGGGAATGACAGGTTATTGGACGACTTGTTCTCTCAATGGGAGCTCAGTCTCGGAGGATGAATTTTTGGTATCGAAAAGTTTCACCTCATCATTGCAATATTCACACACGACCGAGCCATTCTTGAGGACTTTACAGGGTGTAATCCCGATACATTTATCGCACTGGCCAAAAATATGTCTCTTCATCCTTTCTCCCCGATCTGAGTGAGCCTATAATTATTGGAAAGGAGACTTCAGAAATGACCATGCAAAGTTTATGCCAATTAGCTTTTCCGATTTTTCAGGGACAAACTAAAAAATGGGGAATGGTCGGGTGTTCGATTTATAAACATCGTCCAAAATCAGAACACACACGGGAGCGGACTCACTTTTTCTGATAGTGTGCGATCTGGTCCGACCGGATGAGGATATCGAAACCCGCAAAACGATATCTTCGCAGCCCTCTATCCTCTTTGTAGCTGCCTCCGCCGTTCATGACTTCAGTGAAAGCCTTCGATACACGCCGTATCACCTCGCTCTCTACCCATGGATCGTTATGTCCCGCACAGACATGGTCATATTCAGGCAGCCGGGTCTCCATTTTTTGGATGGACGCGATGTAATCGCTGATGTTGACATCTTCGGGATGGGCATAGAGGGGACCGGGGAAAAAGGTGTCGCCCGTAAAAAGGATCCTGTTTTTTGAATCCAAAAGACAGACCGATCCGGGGGAATGACCCGGAGTGTAAATAACTTCGAGCCTTCGGTTCCCGAGATCGAAGATATGACCGTCTTCAAAAACATATGAGGGTTGCACGGGAGGAATCGACCAGGTTTCGGGGTCTATATGTTTGGGCAGAGGCTTCCAGACCGAATCTCCCGCTAGGCTGGGATGAAGCTTTCGGTTGGAAACGCCATCTGTCAGCTTTTTTATGCATTCAGGATGGTTATAACAGGCGATATCATCGAATTGAGAATTTGCTCCCACATGATCCCAGTGTGTGTGGGTGTTAACGACTGTTACAGGAAATGTCGTGAGCTCGGTGATAACCGCCTTCAGGTCGCCTAAACCTGTCCCTGTGTCGATCACGATGCCCCCCTCTTCTCCAACAGCGAGATAACAGATGGCTTCCTCGAATTGATAGGGTTCGTAGATGGCGTATGTATCTTCGGTCAACCTGTAGACTTCGTACCATATCTGACTTGTATCCACTTTTTCGAGTCCATCGTAAACCGGTCTTGGAAGGGATTCCCACCACTTGTTGGGTTGTATGAGTTCTGATCGTGTTTCTTCGGTGTTTTCTGCTGATTCTTGAGAACATGTTGCGCCTATAAGCATCACCATTACAATTAGCGCAAAAACTTTGAAATATCGTGTGATTTTTTTTGGATCAGGCATAAAACATCTCCTTTTACTGCAGAATCTATGAGAGTCTGGAGAAATAATAGCCTTTGGGAGCTAAAGAGCGGATGATTCCAGCATATCCAGATATTTTTTGCCTTCGGCAAAGGGGTTGAGCGATTTTTTTATTGAGATGTCGCTGTTTTCTAGCAAGTCTATCGTACCTCTCCTTTTTTTGGGTGATATCACCTCAACGATGGGGCGAAAGATATCTTTTTCATTCTCTTCTTTGACGATAGCAATGCTGCGGTCAGTGAGGGATACGATCGTACCGATGGGCCATACGCCCATGATTTTGAAAAACTTTGTCAGGAGTTTCGGTTCGAAGAGTTTTCCTTTTTCCTTCATCATCAAGTTGTAAATTTCGATCGGCGGATAGTCTTTTTTGTATGTTCTTCTTTGCGTGAGGGCATCATAAACATCGCAGAGAGAAACAATGAAGGAAGCAAGATGCGGTGTGTGTGGGAAGTCCACTTTGGGGTAACCTGTGAGGTCATATTTCATATGATGCTCGAAAGAAACAACCACGGGCAAAATGCCCAACATGTCGACGTATTTCGTAAGGGTTTTTGTACCTAAAACCGTGTGATCCTGAATTTTGAGAAACTCATCTTCGGCCAATTTTGATTTCTTTTTCAGGATACCGAGGGAAATAGAAATTTTGCCGATATCATGAAAAAGGGCCGCGATCCCGATATCCAGCACATCGTCTTTTGAGAATCCCAGTTTCGAAGCGATGTACATAGAGAGGATCGAAACGTTCAGGAGATGCACAAATGTCACCATGTCCTTTTTCTTTATAGAGACAAGATTCAAGAGCTCTTGATGCCGACCCATGAATTTTTCCATAACGTTGAGGATGTTGAAGCGCAGGTCCAAGTAATCGATATCCTCTTCATTCAAGATTGTGTCGAAGGATTGAGAAATATTCTTCAAGGAGTTTTCATACTGTTTAACCATCTCTTTGGACGTTTGTGTCTCGATATTTTGATCAGCGGCCAAAGCCCTGATCTTTCCTGCACGGATGTTTTTAACGCCTTGTGCAGAAAGATAGTCATGCGCATCAACGGGAAAATCGGCCTTTGGGGTTATGAGGAAAGTTATGAATTTCTCAAGCTCACTCTTGTTGAGGGATTGATTGAAGTAAATGCGTTCTATCCCTCTTTCTTGCAGGTAGAGCACCAGGGATTTGAGTTTTTGGCTCAGGTCGAAGAAGATTTCATCCTCCCATGCCAGTTCATCCTCGACTATACCGATCACCAGCTCCTTCTTCTCTTTCAATACCTCTTGTAGGCTATTGTAGGCCTGTTCGATGAATTCATGATATTTAGGATGTTCCGGTGAATAGATCTTTCCGGTCTGAATGGCGGAAAGCAAGTGGATAAGAGTCACTTTGATCTTATTCAGCATTCCATCTCTCCAATACGTTTAAAGCCCTCTTTTTAAGTTTCCTGTTCCAAAAACCCCGTCGTTGGCTTAATTCTTTCAGGTAGAGCTTGGCTTCCCGCAAATCTTTATCTTCAACGATCTTTATGTGCTCCAGCAAGCGTTTGTTCCTGATACCGTAAGGCGAGTGTAGACGAAAAAGCATATCCAAAGCCAACCCTTTGGTTCTCTGGTCTCTCATAAGTAGGATCAGAGCTTCGGCCTTGAGGGCTGGTTCTTTGCTTTTGAGGATAGGAAAAAGGAACTTTTCGTCGGTCTCGGTGAGTTTGTGCATGGCTCTGAGAACCCTGTATTTTGTGGTTGCACTGGCTGTAGAATAGATGTTTTTTAGAGTGATCAGCGATAACGGCGTATCGATTTCCTGGAGACTTTTGATCATTTTCTCAAGGAATTTTCTGTCCGATGATTTTTGGTCGATGTTCAGGTTGAAGTAAAATAGATATTCTTTGAAAAACTTGAAGAAGGCCTTCAAAATGTAAGAGGAAATTTTTCCTTCAGTAAAGATCCTCTCGAGATAAGTGTTGACATCCAGGGTGCTTTCCTTCAGATTCTCGATAAAATAGTCGAATTCAAGGGATTGGTCGCCTTCGAGCATGGAGTGTTCCACATATCCGACCATTTTCGAGATGTATTGTTTCATTTGGGGATCCGAGAGGCTCTCTTCATCCTTTTCCTGAAATGTCTCGTAAATGTATCGAATGTATTCCAGGTCCTTTTCCTCCTTGATCGTATCCCATTCTTCAAAAATCCTGGCCATAGTTTCTGCGATATCTTCCTTCAATGTGTCTCGTTTCAGAAGGTCAAGAAGAATGTACCGATAATTTTTTTGGAGCAGAGTATGGTCGAAGGCGAGCTTAGTCTCGTAAGAAATGTCTTTTAAAAAAGAATTGAGCGTATGCCTGTAGATCTCCGACATCATCGTACTTGAGGTTCCTGAAAGGAGCTCTTTGATCTTCCTCTCGGCATGCGGATCTTCTCTCAACGTGTCATCCTGCTTGAAGATTTCTGAGAGAGATGTCGCTACCTTTTCGTGCTTGTCTCGTTCGATCAGCTTGGAAAATATACTGAAACTCAAAGAATCAAAGTCATCATCGGAGATAAGTTCATCCCAAAGGGAGTTGGCCAGGTCTTCTTCTTTGAGGTCTGTGATAATGGCTTTGATACTTTTGGTTTTTTCTTCGTCTTTCATATCCTCCTTTTTTTTGACAACGGTCCTCACCAAATTTTTAGCACATTTTCGGTAGTTCTCCTCCTCATTCACTTTTAGATAATCGAAAAACCTGATAAAATTTTCGCTGAATTCTTTATCCTCTAAAAATTCTTCTGGCTCGAAATCCTTGATGACTTTTTCGAAACTGCCTGCCACTTCCATCAATTTTGCTTTGTCTTCCTGTTCGACGGCTTCTTGGAGGAGATAGGCCCACACATCCTTCACCTCTTCTCCTTCGCCCTCAAGCAGCTGCGAGTAGTCGAGCTCTTCGACCGTTATATGAGAGATCTTTTGATCCTGAAGGATGGCTTCTATTCCTCCCTTTTTGAAAATATCTCTGGGTGTTAGCGAAATATGGGACATAAAAACCATTAGCTCTGGTAAAGTGACGCCCCGGCTGACCATAAATTTTTTGACTTTCCGAAAATGGAAGGTACGGCCCAATTCCTTGTATAACTTCTCCTCGTCCCAAAACCTATCCCCGACCATAAGGGCATGGGGTGAAAAGCTTATCTCTATGGGGCTCATGTATTCAAAGAGATTATCGATCCTTTCTTTGACGTCTGTCACTGCTTTGACGAAAGCGGGATGCTCCTGATTGTACATCGCCGCATTTTTTAAGGAGATCTTCATTGTCATGAAAAGTTCGTGAAGAGCAGTGTCTTTATCCATTTATCCGTTTCATCTTCCTTGGCTGACCGCCTTCAACTTTTTACTGAAAATAGAAATATCGCTGTATGATTTTAGTCACAGAATAAACAGGGAGATTGGATAAAATTCCTCCCTCTCTGATAAAAATCCATCACTCCCATTGCGATTTGATGTGATATGCATCCCGGCATCTCTAAGTTAATTCAACTTGAGACCAGTTGTCAAATCGCTCTGTTTGAGGATGCTGCCGTTCTTTGAGTGTATCCAAAAGTTGCTTCACTTCCTCTTCTTTTGCGCCGCCGAAATAGAGGTATTTTTCCAGGTGCCTTTTCGCTTCTGGGATGTTGGCTCTCTCTATGTGAATCTTTCCTATCTCATAGTGAAGCTCGGACCGGTTGGGTTCCAACTCCAGCGCGGATTGAAATTGCTCTAAAGCTTTATCCCACAATTTCTGGTTCGTGTAGAGGTGCCCTAGAGCTGTGTGTGATTTGAAGACCACCTGTCTCCCCACGACCACGAGCGAAATATTGAGTTCATCCTTGGAAATTTCGTCTTCGTTTTTGATCCTTTTGTTCTTTTCATAACGGATCGCACTCAACCAACTCTCCTCCGCTCCCTTGGCTTCGCCTTTGGCAGATAAGACACATCCCAGATTGTAAAAACTCATCGCATCCTTTGGATCGATAGCTATAACCTTTTGATATGATTTTATCGAGCTTTCGAAGTCACCCACTTTAAAAAAAATGTTTCCGATCAAGTCATAAGCATCTTTAAAATCCTCTTGAAGCTCGGCTGCTCTCCATGCGTATTTAAGAGCTTTATCGAGATGATTTTTCATGTTATAGAAGTGACCGAGATTGTAATTGAGTGTAGGTGCTGCTTCATAAACTTCTAAGAAGCTTTCAGTCATAACTATGGCTTCATCCAAAAGGCCCTTTTTTAGAAGAGTCATTGCCGCGCCATTGATGAGATTGGCCACAAATGTGATATCCGTTTCAAAGGTATATTTGTACTTCAATACTGGTCGTTCAGCTAGAATTTTTGTGAGTTTGAGCCTTTGTGTTGGATTTACCACGTGCTTTTTGCTCAGCGAGCGTTCAAGAAGAAATTTGACATTGTAATCTAAGGGCGAGACTTTCATAACTTGTTTAAAGCGCACTTCGGCTTTATCGAAATTCCCCATAGCGAGATGGACTTTGGCAAGGTTTTTGAATGTTTCGACCACATAGGGTTTTAACTCGAAAGCGTTTGAAAAGAAGGATTCGGCACTCTCCATTTGGCGCAATTGATAGTGGGCGTAAGCCATGAGAAAGTAGAAATCGGCCTGCGGTCCTAAAAGTCGCATTGCATTTTTGGATTTTTCCACAGCCAGGTCCCAATGCTCTTGGTAAAGCTCGATGTCGATAAGTTGTGTATGGCAATCTATCGGGTCGTACTCCCAGATCATGGCCTGTCGGATATTATGAAAAGCTTGTTCGAAGTTCAGGTTTTTTTTGTGATGAACCCCGAGTATGAAGTAGGGAAGACCTAAATTTGAATATCTCTTGAGGATATTTTTTCGAAGGATCTCTGAGTTCTCTTCGTCTAATATCCAACGTTTGCCCCGTTTGACTTTATACTCTTTTCCTATTTTATTCTCTTCGCTCGAGAGATACCTTTCCAATGCAGTGTGGTAGTCTTGGCAGGCTGCGACCATATCTTCACGTTTTCCCTGGTAATAATACACATAAGACAAAAGGATGTGCGCATGCAAACTCTCTCGATCGACAGCCAATTCATCCAAACAGACTCTCACGACATCGTTATATTTCCCCGTTCTGAAGTAGCAAAATCCCAAGAGAGGCCGGATCTCCGGCTTCGAAGGATTTTCGATCAAAGCTTGTTCGTAGTAATAAATGGCCTGGTCGTAATCCAGTAGATCCATGCTTTTTTGGGCTTTCTCCAAAAAGTCCTCTTTTGAGCTAAGCAAGGGGGGGGAAGTCACACACATAACAAATAATACGAATGCCGCGATGGTTCTTTCTTTCATGGCAGTTCTAAATACATTATTAATCCTTTTATCGGGAAAAACAAGATTTTAACACGGAAACATCTTCCTGACCGTTATGACATCAATTCTCGGTGTGTTTATAAGTGATACATTTCTGTGGCGGAGAAAACCGGCGAAGAGAAAGGATATGGTGTTTTTCTTTACAGAGTTCGTAGCTCCCAGTGGACCGTTTGGGAGAACGTCTCTATAAAGTCCGAATTCGAACCACACATCGGAAAAGGCGGACCCCTTTCATCACAAATTTACAGAAGTTTTTATTCAACTCAAACAGTTTATTTTGACTACCGGATCATAAGGGGGGGGATCTCTCTAAAGTTGGTTCAATCTTCGAGCGTGGTAGAGACTCTATTACGTCCTCTATTTTTACTGTGGCGCATCAACCTGTCAACGCGGTCCATAATCGTTTGTGCGTTGTCGCGCAAGTTTGCGATGGTCGCTCCGATAGACACAGTAACGGATAGAAGCTTCGTTCCCACTTGGATGTTCGACTGCGATACTAAAAGCCTCAACTTGTTTGCAACGAGATCTAGCTTTGTCTCTTGAACATTGAAGAGCAAGACTAAAAATTGTTCTCCCCCCCAGCGTCCTACAATATCTGAGAAGCGTATGTTGTTGGCAAGGGTCCGAGAGACCATACGCAGGATTTTATCTCCCACAACCGTTCCATGTGTTTCGTTCGCGGCTGTAAAATGGTCGATATCTATGAGGAGGATTCCAAGGGGAAAATGGTGTTTGTTCATCTCATCCAGCCTCAGCTTGATCTGTGCCTCCAAATAGGCTTTGTTCCCGAGCTCCGTAAGGGGATCGAGAAGATTCATTCTCTTTAGTTCTTGAGTCTTCTGCGGAATAAGAACTTTCGGGGAGGTATCGTAGAAGGTTTCAACAGCGCCGATGATCCTGTTCTCTGGATCCATGAGGGGCATAAT
>JASFEP010000085.1:0-13172 GCA_050124775.1 Candidatus Aminicenantota bacterium | reverse complement strand
GAGCAAACTTGTCAATAAAATTGTGAAAAAGATGTAATGAATTATTTCCTGGGGAATAAATGGGGACAGGCTGCTTTTTATAGAGGTAATTAAAAAAGTAGCCTGTCCCCTTTTCTTATGCCTCTTGTTAGATTATCTCGAAATTGAACGTGTATTTGTCCATGAGGCCTGTGCCCGGTGTGCCGATGAGGCCGTTGTAGGTATAGGTGCCTAAGGGAGCGTTGGTGGGGATTGTGTGGTGGACATTTTCGGAGGCGATTTCGTACGCATTGAGGTCGACCTGAACAGGACCATAAAGATAGCCTGGCGAGGGATAAGGATCGCCGCTCGGGAATTTTACCCTTGTCGCAAAATATACGGTCTGGGGCTGGTTTGTGTTGTTCACGAAGAAAGCATTTAGATTGAGATTGCCTCCCTTAGAGACGGTTAGAGTGCTTGGTCGCAGTACCACCCCCACGGGAAACGGCTGGGCAGATATTACATCGATGTTTTCATCGCCCATTTGTGTGGGCTTTCCATCGATGCCGCCGTTGGCGTTTATAAAGTCGCGGGCGCCTGTGAGGTGGTTGATGAGCCCATCGAATGAATCAGGGTCATGCTGAGAGGCAAGGCTGCCACCGAGGGGAAGGAGAACGTGTTTGCTTCCATGGTAATCGAGGGCGATGGGATCGCTACTTGCGAGAAGAATATTGGACCGGTTGGTCGTTTCGACGGGATAACCTCTCAGTGTCTCGTGGCTAACCCAGATACAGTCCAGGATGTTGAGGTCGGGGATTCGTACGAGGCTCCACATTTTTCCGCATTGGGTGCCGGATTGGGTGTAATGGCGGATGCTCGAATAGCCATCCGACATGGAAAGGATGCCATAAGAGTGCTTGAGGGTACCTGTGATGCCCGTGCCCCCATGATGTTTCAAGACCGGGACATTGATGAGCTTGAGGTTGGGAGTGTGGGTAGAGCCTGTCCAGAGCCCTTCACGAAGTTCGATACGGTTTCCGCCTGCGGATGTGAAGCAGGGATAGGAGACCTCATCGATCATGCGGTAACCGTCGGTGGTGTGGTCGGAGGCAGAGATGGATATGTTACGGATCGGGTCGAGAAGGTAAGAGGACACAGGGCTGCTGCTGAAAACGGTGTTCACGAGGTAATCGACCGTCAGGAGGTTCTCTTCCTCGGCGTTTATCCAGACGTTGTTGTCGATATCGGGCCAAGCTGAGTAGTTATCTCCTCCACATGTTAAGCCATCAAAGGCGCCTCGTCCTTGGCCATTTTCGAAGATGACGACTTCGCCATTGAAGCCATCCGGATGTTTGAGGATGCGGTGAACGAGGCCGCGAACGAGGTCGGTGTTCGTTGTGCCGCGGCATTTCCACTGGCAGTTGACCTTGATGAGGACGACGTCGTCGGCGTCGATGATCCCGGAAGGGCTTCCCCAGGGATGCCACGTGTTTGTCTTGTAAAATTTGAGGCCGTTGTCTGCATAAAGGTCGAGGAGTGTGTCGAGCCCATGATGACGGCGTTGGTTGTCGTGGACAGGGCATTCCTCCACTTTGAAGACCTGGGCGTTCGTGCCGTTTGCGAGGCCTTTTCGGGGATTAGCGAGGCCGCCAATACAGATCCCCGCACCGGTTGTCGCGATACCTTTCAGGAATTCTCGTCTTGTAAATTTCATTTTTCTGTCTCTTTTGTCGCTCCGTGATTTAAATTATTGAAGAATCCGTCGAAATCGAACCGCTCTCCATTGTACCACAATTATCACAATTCCCATAAGAGTAATAGAATTTATCCGATAAATATAGACTTGAAGATTGCCACGGTCATTTCTCAATCGATAATGAGAAACTCTATCCGGCACATTTTGATGTCCTGTCGGGGAAAATGCGACTGCCCTACAGCCCGGGGAGCTGATACAGATTACAAGCTAATCCCCTATCTACGTGCAAAACTCTACACAGTGATTGGGCTTCAAAACATAAGCACTAAAGTCAATTTCAGCCCCTCATAATCCGGGGCTATGACTCTAAGGTTCTGTAGAATATTCGATCTAGCGATTCAAGAAAGCCATTAAGGACACTGTCACGGCACTCGTTAACCAAGGATCGAAGTCCACATAATCAGAGACCTCGTCTCCCAATCCACTGGGATTGTCACTCGGATGATAAGGACCGGATGCATCTCCCCACCAGTTATTTTCCGCATCTATCAAGACCATATCATCGCTATTATACACACCATATTGATTGCCTTCGAAGTTGTTGTTATGAATCACAGGAGAAGATCCATTCGTCGTATATACGCCATTAGTGTTACTCTGAAAAGTGTTTTCAGTCAAATCTGGCGATGAATTGCTACAATAGATTCCATCAGAATATCCCGATATAGAATTCCAGTAAGTCAGAGGTGAGGAATATAAACAATATAATCCTACCCATCCCCACCATTTCGTCCCCATTGTAATTGTATTTCCTGTTATAGGAGAACCTGGACTAAATTCTCCGCAAAAAATTCCGGTTTCGCAATCTTCTATAATATTAGAATCCACAACATATAAACCGGTTTCTTCAAGGAGGTGCATCCCATAGTTACATCGTTTAATTGTATTCCCATCAAAAACACCCTCTCTTTCTGCGTGCACCCCATACATCGCATACTCAACCAGAGAGTCGTGTATAAAACATGTGCCATTTCCATATGCATAAATCCCCAACCAATCACAATCATTCTCGTTTACCTGAGAACGATCATAGTGCTCGATATCACAACTTGTGGTAAACGTTGCCCCCTGACAGATCAATGTGCCTGCCACTTCTAGACCGTACAAATATTCATTGCTCTTCCTGAACCTCACAACCGTCCCGGTTTCAATGGTTAATGTCACTCCCTCCTCGACTTCAATCCAATCGGTAACATAATAAGGGCTTCCCGCCAACGTCCAGGTCGTATCTGTTGAAATATTGCCAGAAACCACAGTCCCCCACCCCCAGTGAGTATAACCCAGTATTACATATTCCCCACCTATCCAGCGATGAGCGAAAGATACTGTCCCTTGCAAACCTGAATTGATATGCTCAAAATCCACAGTTGAAACGACCACATTTTTTCTGAAAGGGTCAAATGCCAGAGTATCCATGTCGAAGCTGAAAGCAGGAAAAGCGGAGATCTTTTCAGCCAGGATTTGTTTGGTTCTTGGAGAATCGATGAGATTTGCCAATTTTTCCTTGTCAAACCAATTCTCATCCTGTCCGTAGCTTAAAACGCAGAAAAAATTTACTATCAAGAAGACAGCGACTACCTTAAGTCCCCTTTTTAATGCTTTCATAATATCCCTCCTTTCTTGTGTTTTTATAGACAATAAGATGCACATATGGAAAGAATGATCATTTATTGCGCCTCGATTGTTCGAGATGTCAAATCCTAATATTTAAAATTTGGATTGTCAACGCAGAAACAAACAGAAAAAGGGACAGGCTACTTTTTTAATTAGCCCTGTAAAAAGTAGCCTGTCCCCCTTCTGAGGACCTCCATCAATAATCCACGGTGATGGTGATCGTAAAATTGTATGGGTGTTCATCGGGATCGTTATTGCCCATGCCGATGCCGAAGGTGACGGTCTCTGTGGAACCGGGAGGAAGATCCGCCCAGCCAGGGTCGGCTTCGAGGATGAATGTGGTCGACTCACCCACGCCGATCGTATCCTCGGCAGGCTGCGCCGACACCACGAACTTATCCGAATCCGCTCCATAAATCACGATCAGAGGTGCGCCTGTAAGGAGCAACGGAGACGCCCCCAAATTCTCAATGGTGAACACGAATTGGTGGGTCTTTATATAATTTGCGGGCACAGTGCCAGCGTTCGTATCGCTTCCGTCGGCAAAATTCCTTCCCCCCAACCTGACGTTTATGTCGGGCAGGTCTCCGGAATTCACCTCTGCACTGTAATCGCTGTCGACTGTGTTGCTGTTGCTAGCGTGCGACTCTGTCCTCGTCTGCACCACAAAGTAATAGATCTGACCGGGATCGGGAACCGTCACCACCATCCCTGTAGTTGCCTTGTCGACGGTCGTATCATAAAGAATGTAAGGCCCCCCGGAATTCAGGCCGATCATCACTCTGTAGCCCCCATCATCTCCTGTATAAAGAATCTGTGTCCATTCAAGCCAAAATGTCATGGGATCCAAATAAGTGAAAGTGACATCCTCTGGAGCCACAGTCTGGGTGTTTTCCCATCCCGGATTAACCCCATCAAGAAAAGCCTGTAACGAAGGGTCATCCGTGTAGAGGGCATTGTATCCGAAGTCCGCACTGGTCAGGTTCGTCAAATCAGTCAGGCTCGATGGGATCTCCCCTAAAAGAGCATTGCTGTTCATGTAGAGGTCTGTCAAACCCGTAAGAACTCTAAGAACCGCGGGGACTCCGCCCGTGAGGGTATTGTTATTGAGACCGAGAAAATAAAGGTTTTGAAGGGGGGCTCCATCTGAAGCGATCCTCTCGCCCAAGGTTCCTTGACCGGTCAAACTTCCTGACAGTTGATTATGGGCCAGGTCGACGTATTCAAGAGGTGTCACTCCAACAAGCCACGTGGGAACATTCCCCGTGATCTCATTCTGGGAGAGATCGAAGTACTCAAGACTCGAAAGACTCTGCAACTGCGATGAGATTTCTCCTGTGAGTTGATTTTGATTGAGGTTGAGATGGTTCATGTCCGTGCAATTTCCCAAGCCCGGGGGGATGCCGCCCGAAAGATCGTTTCCTTGGAGTTCCAACCTTACGAGATTTGTCAAACTTCCAAATGATGGAGGAATACTGCCATCAAAGGTATTCCAGCTGAGATCGAGATATTCCAGACTGGATATACTCCCCAACTCCGAGGGGATATTTCCGCTCAGTTGATTGTCGTTGAGGTAAAGGTACATCAGATTTGGCAGGTTTCCCAACTCCGGGGGGACGCTGCCATCCATATTGTTGTAATCGAGTCTAATGCCCATGAGATCAGTGAGAGTGCCCAACCAATTGGGAATTGATCCTGATATCTGGTTGTTGCCCAAGTGGATCCATGTCAGATTGGCGAGAGAGCTGAGTTCAGAGGGGATGCTTCCGTCTAATTGGTTGTCTGGCATATACAGGACCTGGAGATTGGAGAGACTCCCCAATGCCGCTGGAATGGGCCCCGAGAGTTCGTTATCCTGAAGGTACAGATCCCTGAGGCTGGAGAGACCGCCGAACTCTGAGGGGATGCCTCCGGTAAGGCTATTATCAGAAAGGTAGAGCTCGATCAGATTTGAAAGGCCGCCCAGTTCGGATGGGATACTCCCGTCAAGCAGGTTATGGTTCAGGTAGAGATATTGAAGAGTGGAGAGGCTACCCAATGCCGCTGGGATGGTTCCCGTAAGATCATTGAAGCCGAGGCTTAAATACTGAATGCTAGTGAGAGAGCCCAAGGCAGACGGAATGTTGCCTGCGAGGTCGTTCTCCCTGAGGTTGAGGGACAGGAGATTGGAAAGACTTCCCAGCTCCGAAGGGATGCTTCCGGACAAATAATTATCCCTAAAATTTATCTCCTGGAGGTCTGAGAGATCATCGATGCTGGAGGGGATGGGGCCATCGAGGTTGTTGTCTTCGAGGTCCAACTCAAGGACGGTTGTGTTTCCGGCATCGCAGGTGACGCCATACCAGGTGTTTTCTGTGCCCGGCAGGGCAAAACCGTCAGGATCGAGAGGAGGAGTTTTCCAGCCGGAATTATCTGTCCAGGAGTCGCCGTTCGTGCTGTTGTAGAGGTCGATGAGGGCCTCGCGTTGACTAGCTGGGATATCAGCGAAAAGCGCGCCCGAAAAAAGCAACAGAACAAGAAGATAACACAGAGGCTTGATGAAAGAGAGCGAAACAGAAAGCTGCCGGTGAGAAGAGATTCCGAGGCAAGCGACAGTCCGGGGAGAGTTCGAAAAAGGAGAGATAGGGAAGGAAAAGCCAGGGAAGGATAATTCAGAGAAAAAAGAGTGGAAGATAGACTTCATTTTGTTTGTTTTTTCCATCTTACTGCATCCCTAACGAACTTTTTTAAGCCAAATCCGGTAACCGGATGTGTCGGCTGTCCCTTTTCTCTCGTCCGTCGTGTAGATAGTTTCTGTTGATTCTAAATAGACGAACTTTTCTGTCGTATGGAGATGCGGGCCTGTGAATCTGAGTTCGTGGGTGCCCCGCCCAATATCGATAAATTCGGCTCTGATATGGTCTAGGTCTAAAGGGATTTTATCGAGATAGAACGTCGCTCTCTTTTTTTGAGGATCGATTTCGAGTGTCATAGGCAGCGCTTCTTCCAAAAGCTGCATACGTGTGCGGATTTCATTCCGACTTCGGATGAGCAGGGGAAATGTTCGATCTTTGAGTGCCAGTGCATTCTCTACAGGGTCGATGATGAATAAAGGGCGAGGACCCCGCAGCTTATCTTGGGGCCTTTCGAAAGCACGGCCGTTTGCGTCCATCCAGAGAGCGATTTCCAGGTCTTTGAGAAAAAGAACGACAGGTGTCCATCCGTCCTCAGTGGTTTTGTGGGTTTCGATACTGATGCGGAGTGAATTACTGCCCTGGAAGATATAAGTTTTGGTGTCCTCCGCAGAGAGAAATTGAGGGGCCACCAAAGCCAAGAGCAGAGTGATAGGGATTCCTTTCCATAACCTTAACATAGGACCTCCTTTGGTCTAACCTGCTTAATTCTTGACGCCATACCTTGATGCATAGAAAATATACCATTTTTTGGCTTTGTTCTGTCAAGAAAAAAAAGGGGGACAGGCTACTTTTTACAGGGGTAATTAAAAAAGTAGCCTGTCCCCTTTTCTGTTCACCTCTGGAAAAAGGCGACAGTCCCCTTTTTGCTTGACAGGCATTGGTTTCGGTTCTAAACTATTCAGTTCATGCCCATACGCGTTAACATTCAAATTCATACATTTTTATCACCAGGAGGTCTTATATGAGAACCGTAAGTTTTGTTGACGTCCGCGACAAGATCAAGCACATCGTTCAAGAAGCCAACTTCGTCCTCCAAGACGATGTGGTGAAAGTCATCAAAGACATGAAGGATCGGGAAGAATCCCCTGTGGCCAAAGCTGTTTTGGATCAGATCCTCCAGAATGCCGAGATCGCAAAATCCGATAAATTGGGTCTCTGCCAGGACACAGGATTGGCCGTATTCTTCGTGGAGATCGGAGAGGATGTTAGTCTTAACAAAGACGACGGCATGGGAAGCCTGCGGGAAGCCATCGAAGAGGGTGTGAGGGCTGGATATAAGGATGGCTACCTGAGGAAGTCCGTAGTGGAGGATCCTATCCGACGGAAAAATACCGGAGACAACACTCCGGCATACATCCACTGGGAATTGGTGCCCGGCGATGTCTTCAAGGTGACATTTATCGCTAAGGGGGGCGGCGCGGAGAACATGAGTCGTGTGAAAATGTTCGCTCCCGCGGCCGGTCAGGAGGGGATCGAGGATTTTGTTGTCGAGACGGTTGAAATAGGGAGCTCCAATCCCTGTCCGCCTACAGTCGTAGGTGTGGGCGTCGGAGGAAATTTCGAGTATTCGGCGCTTTTGGCGAAAAAAGCGCTGCTGCGGCGTCCTTTGGGATCCCACAATCCCGACCCTTTCTACAGGGATATGGAGATTCGACTGCTCGAGCGTGTGAATAATCTGGGAATAGGACCTCAAGGATTGGGTGGCCGCGTGACATCGTTGGCGGTCCATGTGGAGGCCTTTCCGTGTCATATTGCCTCGATGCCGGCAGCTGTCAATATTCAGTGTCATTCCCATCGTGTGCTTTCGTTTGAGTTGTGAGTGCCGGAAAGGATAAAGTAGAATATAAGAAGACCAGAATGGAATGGGTTTGATCGGATCGAAAAGTAAGAGATAGTCAGCAACATCTGATGTGTGTTGAATCATCAAAGTCAATATGGTAGCCTTGTCTGTCCGCTAATCAACGCCAATGAATCATTTGAGTTCAAGCATAAAAAATCTTTTCGATGGTCTCGGTGTCTTTTTCCAAGGATTGGCTGTTGTCATCATAATGGCCATCTCTTACTTGATCCTCTTGGTTAAAAAAACCATAAGGACCATTGAAACCTAATAGCGCTATAAGGACACACGGAAAGGAAGAGTCGATTCAATATGGGACAGGATAGAACAGAATATGCTACTCATGAGGGGTTGGATGCGTGATCGGATGCTTAAAGAAATTGGGATGGGAATGGATATAGATATGGAGAATGGCTGACACCGGGGATAGAGTTGAGATTATAAGAATGGGGAACCCAGGGAGGACATGAAGTTAAGGGAGGACATAAATGCCAAAGAAGGGTTATGTCGAGATAGATAAGGAGGCATGCAAGGGTTGTAACCTATGCGTGCTCAATTGCCCGACCGAGTGTTTGGCTTTGAACACCTCTGATACCAATAGTTATAGTTTACATTATGCCTATCTGGCGGATGAGGACGAGTGTATCGCCTGCATGAATTGTGCGGTCATCTGTCCGGACGGAGCGATCACCGTCTATAGAGAGGTGAAGCAGCCGGTCAAGGAAGATGCAGAGGGAGGTGGAGAAGTGGCATCCGAAGGCGCTTCTGGAGGAGGCAAAGTTGGGTAAAACACACTTGATGAAGGGAAACGAAGCCCTGGCAGAAGCGGCGATCCGCGCGGGACTGCAGGCTTATTTTGGATATCCCATCACCCCCCAGAGTGAGGTGATCGAGTATTTGGCACAGGAGCAGCCCAAACATGATTATACGCTGATCCAGGCAGAGAGTGAGGTGGCGGCGGTCAACATGATATATGGCGCTGGTGGAGCCGGGGGGAGAGTGATGTCGACGACGTCGTCGCCCGGATTTACATTGATGCAGGAGGGGATCAGCTATTTGGTGTGCGCGGAAATCCCTGCCGTGTTCGCGAATATCAATAGGGGGGGACCGGGATTGGGGACGATCCAACCCAGTCAAGGTGATTATTTTCAGGCAACCAAAGGTGGCGGCCATGGCGATTACCACCTGATCGTGTTAGGGCCGAATTCCGTACAGGAGATGGCGGACCATACGATGTTGGCGTTCGAGCTGGCCGATAAGTACAGGATCCCGGTGATGCTGCTGTCGGATGGAGCGACGGGGCAGATGATGGAGAAGCTGACATTGCCGGAACCGAGAGAGTATAAACCGAACAAACCGTGGGCGACGACGGGAAAGGCGAAGGATAGGGAGAGGAATATTTTGACGTCTCTGTACATCAAGTCCGAGGATATGGAGGTAGTCAACTTAAGACTCCAGGAGAAGTTCAAGACGATCGTCGAAAATGAAGTTCGGTATGAAGAATACAAGATAGATGATGCAGAGATCGTGGTGGCGGCATTCGGTTTGTGTTCGCGTATCAGCAAGAGGGCTGTGGATATGGGTCGCGATGAGGGATTGAAGATTGGGCTCTTTCGGCCGATCACGCTGTGGCCCTTTCCAGCGCCACAGATCGAAGAGATCGCGGAGAGAGAGCACGTGAAGTTCTTCATCTCGATCGAGATGAATGCCGGACAGATGGTGGAAGATGTGAAGCTGGCAGCATGCGGGAAAAAACCGGTTTATTTTTTCGGCAGGTTGGGAGGTATCGTACCGACACCGCAGGAGGTCCTCAACGCCATCAAGGAGCATGTGTAAGAGATAAAAATGGGGACAGGCTACTTTTTACAGAGGTAATTAAAAAAGCAGCCTGTCCCCTTTTTTGAGGAGAATAAGAATGAAAGAAGGATTCGAACTCATATATGAAAAGCCATCCGCGCTGACCGACACACGGATGCATTACTGTCCGGGATGTTTCCACTCGACTATTCATAAGTTGATGATGGAAGTCGTCGTCGAGATGGACATCCAAGACAAGATCATTGGCGTATGCCCTGTAGGCTGTTCTGTGTTTGCCTACCATTATATGGACATCGATATGCAGGAGGCGGCCCATGGAAGAGCAGCTGCCGTGGCGACGGGGATTAAGCGAATACTTCCGGATAAGATCGTCTTCTCCTATCAGGGGGATGGTGATCTGGCGGCGATAGGGACGGCGGAGACTTTGCACGCGTGTAATCGGGGCGAAAACTTCACGTTTATTTTCATCAATAATGGGATTTATGGGATGACAGGGGGACAGATGGCGCCGACGACGCTGGAGGGACAGAAAACAAGCACAAGTCCATATGGGAGAGATGTGACGACGGCAGGTATGCCCATGAAGATGGCAGAGATTGTGGCAACATTCGATCGAGTGGCTTATGTGGAGAGAGTGAGCTGCAACACGCCAGCTAACACAAGGAAGGCAAAGAGGGCGATCAAAAAATCATTTGAATATCAGATCGAAGGATTGGGGACGTCTTTCATCGAGGTGGCGTCCAATTGCCCGTCGGGTTGGAAGTGTACGCCGGAAGAATCGTTGAAGTGGTTGGAAGAGCAGGTGTTTCCATATTATCCGCTCGGCGTGTTCAAGGAACCACCAAAAAAAAGGTAATGTAAAAAAGCAAAAAATGGAAAAAAAGGGGACAGGCTACTTTTTTTATTACCTCTATAAAAAGTAGCCTGTCCCCTTTTTGCTTTTTGTGTGAATTTGGTTCGATGCACAGATAGGAGGAAGCAAAGAATGTTACATGAAATGATCTTCGCAGGATTCGGCGGACAGGGTGTACTGTCGATGGGAACGCTCTTGGCCTATGCAGCAATGAAGGAAGGAAAAGAAGTCAGCTGGATGCCATCCTACGGTCCGGAAATGCGAGGCGGCACAGCAAACTGTATCGTTAACATCAGCGACAAACCCATTTCCTCCCCTATTGTCAGCGAATATGACGCGGCGGTAATCCTGAATGAGCCGTCCCTGCGCAAATTCGAGCCTCGCATCAAGGAAGGTGGCTTCCTCATCTGGGAGAGCACAAATATTAAAACGCCGCCCACTCGGACGGGTATCGATATATATCCTGTTCCTGCGGTCGATAAGGCCACACATGAGCTCAAAAATGTCAAGGTAATGAATATGCTGCTTCTGGGCGCTCTCACCAAAATCAACAAAATCGTGAAAAAAGAATCATTATTGATCGCCCTTAATGAGACTCTCCCTGAGCGCCATCATCATCTGATCCCACTGAACGAAAAGGCCATCGAAATCGGCATGAGCCTTATTTAAAATTTATCCCTTCTTTTTGCGTCCTTTCATACTTTTTTTTGGCCTTCCTAGAGGTTTGAGTGTGTGTTCAAGTCCAAGTTTTCGACACATTTCGGCTTGCCATCTCTTCCTACCATATGGAATTTGACGATTAACCGATTTGCGTAACTCTGCCAATTCATTCTCGGTAAGTGGAGTATCAACATATTCCGCCCAATCTTTGTCCAAATATATTGGAAGATCATCTAATATTTTATTATTAGATTGACCGATTCTCTCGCGATGACTGGACCAGGACCATTCCTTTGCCGAGGAAACCAATTTGGCACGTACAGGATTTCTTTCTGCATAACGCAATGCGATAAGTAGATGTTCATCTTGTTGAATGACAAAGTTTTTATATCTACCCTGCCAAACGTGACCGGAAGTTTGATAAAACCTATGATAACGGCGAACATGTGAAGTCATTATCCATTGCATCCAACTGCTGAGATGAGCTCCTATTCGTGGTCTAACCACAAAATGAAAATGATTGGGCATTAAACAATAGGCATAAAAATCAATCGAGAAATCCTCTTTAGATTTTTGTATCAATCTTAAAAAATCTCTATAGTCACATTCATTATGATATACAATCCTCTTGAAGTTGCCTCTATTAAGCACGTGATAGATAAGGCCATCTGCGATGCCTCTGTTGATTCTTGGCATATTAAATTCCTATTGATAGATGACGCACAAAACACCCAATTTGTATCATTACAAGGAAAATAAAATGAAAACAAAAAAAAGGGGACAGGCTACTTTTTTAATTATCCCTGTAAAAAGTAGCCTGTCCCCTTTTATTTATAACTGAGGTAGGAAAACATGGTGGTGAAGTATCCTGATATGAGCAGTACACCCACGATAATTAGAAGGACTCCACCCACAGCCGTGATGATCTTGAAATACTTTCGGATAGCTTTGAAGTATTCGAAAAATTTATGGATAAGTATCCCTGCCAAAAAAAACGGAAGCCCGAGTCCGAGCGAGTAGAATACGAGTAAAAGAATACCTTTTCCCACATTTTGTGTGGTCGCCGCCAATGTCAGGATCGATCCCAAGATCGGTCCCACACAAGGCGTCCATCCTGCGCCGAAGGCCATCCCAACCGCAAAAGTCCCCACCAAGCCGAGACGTTTGCTCTTCACGTGGATCTTTCGTTCGCGCTCCAAGAATTTGAGCTTAAGAACTCCCGCAAAATGAAGTCCTAAAATGATGACAACAATCCCGCCGATGATTTCGAACCAACGGATGTTCTCCTGCAAAAACGTACCGATAAATGTTGCCGATGCCCCCATGGCGATAAAAATACTCGAAAAGCCGAGGATAAAGAATAACGCGTTCCATACAACCGTCATCCGAACATTTTTTAAATTTGCCTGTTGCGACAATTCCTCCAGTGAAACTCCTGTGATGAAAGCCATGTACGAAGGGATAAGAGGCAGTACACACGGTGATAGAAAAGATATCAACCCTGCGGTGAACGCGACGAATAAGCTTATGTTTTCTGATCCGGGCATCTGAATTCCTTCCTTCGGACGACGTGTTGTCTAATTCACATTTCAGAAAATTTCGCTAGCGTATTCGCTTATTTCCCGTAATATTCTTTCAAATAATACTCGAGGGAAGCCTTGTCCATGATGCCGACCTTTTTATCCTGGATCATTCCATTCGTGTCGATGATGATTGTTGTGGGGATGTACCTTCCGGGTTTATAGTCTTTGACCATATCATTCGTTGCCATGACAATCGGATAATTAATTTTATATTCACTCACGAAATCACGGACTTTGTCTGCACTTTTATCCACAGAAACGCCAAGGATGACGGCACCCTTGTTTTTGTTTTCTTCGTAGAACTCCACGAAATCGGGAATTTCTTGGCGACATGGTGGACACCATGTGGCCCAAAAATTGACGAAGATGACTTTACCTTTGAGTTCAGAAAGGGAGATCGGCTTTCCAGAAAGGTCGG
>JASFEP010000084.1:0-13236 GCA_050124775.1 Candidatus Aminicenantota bacterium | reverse complement strand
TCACTGTCAGTTCCGATGCCAACGGAAGTCTCCCTGTATTCGATAGAGAAGGGAACCTCACCGGATTGACTGTCGCAACACAAAAAAGCCTCCTTACAAATCTCAAACACTTAATCCAAGAACACATCCTGAGTATTTCAGAGACGTCCCGACTTTTCTCCACCAACACTGCGGATTTTTATAAGCTCGAACGCAAAGGGAGAATCCAGGTGGGACAGGATGCTGACCTTGTATTTTTCGATGATCAATGGGATCTGACCGGCTCGATAGCCATGGGACAAAAAATGATGTGGGGAGGGGAACTCCTGGTTAAAGGGACTTTCTCTTGATCGATGACACGAACAAGAAGAGCAAAGGCATTCAGATCTATTTGATTTGACTTTGAAAATATGCAACTCTCGAGGACAACCGATGAATTCAGAAAGTCAAAAAAATAAGGAAATTAAAACAAAAGCGCCAAGTTTCGGTGTATCTCTCATCCCTCTCATCGCAATGGGCCTGCTTCTCGGCGTGGGTTACGGTGTATACAAGATCCGCCCCCAGGTCCTTCTCGTCGCGGCTGCATTCATAACGGGATGTATGGGACTGATTCTCCGGTTCAAGTGGGAAGATATGGAAAGAGGGATCGTCGACAGTATCCACAAGGCTATGCCGGCCATCCTGATCATGCTCTGTGTAGGTATTCTTATCGGTGCTTGGATAGCCAGCGGTACCATCCCCATGGTTATCTACTACGGGCTCAAACTGATCTCGCCAAAATTCTTCCTGGTCACAGCATGTTTTGTCTGTTCTCTCACCTCGATCTCGACAGGAACATCCTGGGGAACCATCGGAACCTTGGGTGTTGCATTCATCGGGATTGCCATGGGCCTTGGGATCCCCCTCGGTCCGGCGGCAGGGGCGATTGTGGCAGGAGCCTACTTCGGAGACAAGATGTCACCCTTTTCCGACGTCACGAACCTGGCACCCGTTGCTGCCGGATCCAACCTTTTTGACCACATCAAACACATGATGTGGTCGGCAACTCCGGCCTGGATCATCGGAATGTTCGTGTACTTCATCGTCGGACTGAAATACGGGGGCGGAGCTGTCGAATCTGAAGACCTGGTACTGATCACTCAAACTCTCAGCGACAATTTCAACTTCAATATCCTGCTTCTCCTCCCAATGGCCGTTGTTTTCTACTTCGCTGCCACTAAAAAACCGACCATACCCGGCATGCTCTTTTCCTCCTTTATCGCGGGAATTCTCGCCGTCATCTTCCAGAAGGCCTCGATCACAGAGATCGCCACGGCCCTGAACACCGGTTATGAAGCCAACACAGGAGTGGCACAAGTCGACCAGTTGATCTCCCGGGGTGGCATGATGAGCATGATGGAGACTCAACTCGTTGCCTTCACGGCCTTCAGCTTTGGTGGGATTATGCAGCGGACTGGGATGCTGCAGGTCATACTGGACCGAGTGATGAAATTTGCCAATAAAGTATGGAGCATCGTTGTCACCACAATATCCGCATCGATCGTTACTGCTTTGGTTACAGGAAGTTCCTACCTGTCTATGATCATTCCCGGCGAGCTGCTCGCTCCCATTTACAAAAAAAAGGGTCTCGCCGCGAAAAACCTCTCCCGAATCATCGAAGAAAGCGGAGCGATTATTGTTCCCCTGATCCCCTGGAGCATGGCAGGTGTTTACATCACAGGAACCATAGGTGTCCCCACATTTTCCTATCTCATCTGGGCTGTCATGAATTACACAGCCGTAGTGATCCTCGCCGTTTTCGGATTCACGGGAATCACTATGGCCCCCAAGATCAGAGAGGATGAAACACAGATCGGAAGCTAGCAGAGACTTTTTTTGTAGCGTTTCGCAAAGAGAATGCCCATGACAACAGAGATGTAGACATAGCCAACTGTCTTCAGGTGAAAACCCCGGGCCCACCAGGACCATGACTTAAGCACCAGGTCCGAATAAAACACAGGGATGAGAAACAGCGCCAATGCCCAGAAGAGCCAGTAAAGCCGGGCCCGGATTTTTTCTTTGAACGCTTCCATACCGATCAAAAAGATCGCTGGAGTGGCGAGTATTGACGTTGCGGATTCGCTGAGATAGGAGAAAAGAAGGACATACAGACCATTGACCGGTAGGAGGAAAGAATCGATCAGGCCCGTTCTGTTTTTACGGAACAGATACAGAGTGCCTGCGCCGATCAAAAGACCGACTAGAATAGCCAAGGGATTACGAACGGCTTGAGAAATCCCGAAATGAAGCTCCAGAAAATTCCCGATATCCAGCATCTCGAGATTGCGCGTTTGATCCCAGGTCATAAGCTTGTACCACTCACCCAAAAGCTCGAAGTTGTAATCGGCTCCTATGAATGCCGCTGGCAAGAGGAACCAAAGAGCAAGCCCTATCCAGAAAGCCATCCAAAATCTTTTTTTGAAGCCCGCCAAGTAACAGAGAGCCAGTGTAAAAGGAAATATTTTCAGATTCACCGCCAAAGAGAGAAGCAACCCTGACCTGACATGCTTTTTTTCGGAATACTGCGCAGCAGCCAACAGCATCAGGCCAAAAATGCCTGCATTGACTTGGCAGATCTGAATGGCCAGAATGGAATCCGAAACGATGGATACGAACGCCACTAGCATCATACCGGACGATTGTTCTAGAGGAAAACCTGCGGCTTTCGCCCATCTCCAGAACCCCCAAAAAAACAGCCAGTACTGTAAAAAAAGGAACAGAAACATGCCCACTTCATCGATGAGCAGAGAAAAGGGGACGATCATCAACGCGGCTAGAGGGCTGTATTTGAAGTAATCCAGAATTCCATACTTTGCATAAAGATTTTGTTGATAAAAAATATTGTCGGCCGCATTCACATAGACCTGGTAATTGTCAGGTTTTTTTATGAGAGAGAGGTGCAGGCATACACCGACGGTGAACAGCAACAGGAGAAGGACCGTTTTGGGAACTAATCCGATCTGCTTTTTCATGCCGAACCACAAACAGTCTCTATTTTAATTGGAAAAACCTGAAAGCAGTCGCGATTATATGTTTTGGCAAAATACATGAATCGGTTAGGCTAACAGGTTGATGTTCTTAAGCTTGGCTAAACGCTCGTACTCCGAGATCACCTTTGCAGCCATGGCCTCGGCAGAAAATTTCTGATGCACGACTTCGTACCCTTTTTGCCCAAGCCTATCTCCCAGTGCACGATCTTCATAGATCCTCAGGATCGCCTTTGCAAGGGCCGCAGGGCTCTTCGGAGGAACGAGCAGCCCGGTTTCACCATTCACGACGACCTCTGGAATGCCCCCGGTTCGGGTAGCCACGACCGGCAGGCGGCTCGCCATGGCATCCAGAATACTGCTGCCCATCCCTTCGAGATAGGAAGAAAGAACAAAGAGATCCAGAGATGCAAGAATTTGGGGTACATCTTCACGAAATCCCAGGAAAAACACCATGTCTTCCACTCGGGTCTGTTTTACGAGTTTATCCAATTCCATGCGTAATGGGCCCTCTCCAACGATGATCACTTTGATCCGCGGAGCCTTTTCTTTGAGAATTTCGGTTGCCTTGATCAAAAACTTGTGTCCCTTGTGATCCGCCAGATGAGCGACAATCCCCACCAGAAAATCTTCGGGTCCAAAATTCAACTCTCGGCGTAGATACTGACTGGATGCGGCCTCTTCGAAAGGTGAATAATCGATGCCATCGGGTATAACCTTGATGAGACCGGGATGGATGCCGCCATCCACCAAAACTTTTTTGATCCCCTCGGAGACAGCGATGATCACATCGATATTCTTGGTGTACTTCATCTGCGAGAGGAAATTTTTCTTGATCGGAAAATCCACATTTCGGGAGATCACCCGCAGGGGGACCCTCGCCAAAGAAGCGGATGCGGAACCGACAGCCGCAGAATGGGCATCATGACAGTGAACCAAGCTACAGCTAAAACGCTTCATGCTGCCTGCCAACCGCAGAATCGCCCATGCATCCGTCTCGCTCCTCATTTTCAGAGCGATGACAGGAAGATCTGCGTCGAGGGCTTTTTTGTGTAGGGGACTCCCCGGCTGAACGTAAAGCCTGAAAGGATAGGATTTTTTCCAAAGCTCCTTTGCGAGAAAAAGGGACTGTCTTTGTCCTCCCCTCCATTCTTTACCTGCATCGATCTGGAATATGTTCAAACCTATCTCTCCGGGCTGTCACAACCCTTGGGATTTTTCATGAGGATAGTGAATGTAAGGGCATTTACTCATCAGCATCTATCTTGGTCAGAGCTTCCGCAAACATTTCTTGAGCTTTTTTCTTCTTCTCTTTTTCCAGTTCTGCTGTGGCCTCAAACTTGCGAGCGAATTCACTCGTCCTTTTTTTTTCTTTCTCTAACAATTCATCAAGACTACCTTTCTGTTTTCTTGCCCTTTCGGATTTGACGACTGCTTTATTCATCGGATCGACCCATAGGATTGACCGGCACACTGGACAATTCACATGAAATACGTTTGATTTTTTTTCATTCATTTGTCAAAAATTTAGCAGAATCCAAAGAAATTGGCAAGGTATCCTCTCCACAGAAACTCTGTCGATCAGCGTTCGAGTGTGAGCGCACTCCGCTAACACTGCCCTAATCTCTTTCTGGGATCGGGATGTTATGCTTTTTGATCAATTTAAAAAGCCCCTGCCTGCTCAAGCCGATGCAGGCCGCCGTCTTTGCTCTGTTATAATGGAATCGGGATAGGGCCTGATTCAAGAACCTTTTTTCAAAATCCGCTTTGGCACGGAAATAATCGTATGAGATGGGCTTGTGGACCTCCTGGTTCAGGTTGATCCTCGGGGAAAGATGCTCCTCCTTGATCAAACAGCCATCTCCGCACAGGATAATACAGCGCTGGATCTCATTCTGAAGCTCTCTAACGTTTCCGGGCCAGGTATAGTTCATCAAAAGTTCGAGGCTCCGCGGTGTTAAATACACGCGTTCTCTACTCATACGCTTGCAGTATTCCTCGATGAAGTGATTCAGTAAAAAGTGGACATCCTCCCTTCTTTCACGCAGAGGAGGGATCTCTATGGTGAGTATCTTCAAACGGTAATAAAGGTCTTCCCGGAAGCGGCCCCGGCTGACTTCCCTCTCGATCTTTTTATTCGTCGCGCTGATAAAACGCACCTCTACTCTTCGTATGCGGTTGTCCCCCACCCTGCGGAATTCCTTCTCTTGCAACACCCTGAGCAGTTTGGACTGGAGAGTGGGGGATAGGTCTCCGATCTCATCCAAGAAGAAAGTCCCGCCATGAGCATCCTCGATGAGTCCTGACTTGTCCCTGAGTGCACCGGTAAACGCTCCTTTGACATGGCCGAACAACTCGCTCTCCAGCAAATGGTCTGGGATCGCGCCGCAGTTCACCGCCACAAATCTTCCCTTTTTCGTTTGCCCTTCATCGTGGATGGTACGGGCGATCAATTCTTTCCCCGTCCCGCTCTCCCCCCATATGAACACGGGAACATCCGTGGTTTTTACCCTGTCCATCATCTGGAGCACACTCAGAAAACTCTCGCTTCGACCTACGAGAGCGGTGTTTTTAGAAAAAAAAGGAGGGACCGATTCTCGGTTTTTTCCTACACAATCCCGAAGGATATGTTTTACGGGTTTTGCCAATTCAGCCAACAGGTCCAAATTCTTCTCCGTGTAAGGGCCGGACGAAGAACGTCGATCGAGATACAGAGCTCCCAAAGGAAGATGTCGATCAAAAAGAGGAACGCAGAGAATATTTTGGTTGCTCTTTTCCTCGGTTAGCCTTTCATTTAATCCTTCGCAGGGGAAAGCTTGACCTGGATCCTCCGAATTAAAGACGAGAGGGCACTGGCTCTCCAACACACGCTGGACGATCATCGACTGAAATTCATAATCGATATCCCTTCCGCTGGAAGAACCCCGCACGACCGTGTGATTTTTGGTATTCTTTATGTGAAGCACCACCCGTTCCGACGGGATCACTTCCCTGATCAGATCCATGATTTTGTGGAGAAGAAGAAGAGTTCGCAACGACATCGCCTCACCGGAGATTTTCCCCAGAACGATACTGGCTCAGTACAGTTAACGAATTCGCTCAGCCCATTTTCTCACAAGGCGACCTCAACATCGATTCCATTTGCGGTTAGAGAGAGGGATCTGAAGGACGGGGCTATTTCTTTTTTTGGAGGGAGTTTATTCTTTCCTCGACATCGCGGTATTCCGGATTCCATTTATTGACTTCGTCGTAAATCTTCAGGGCTTTATCATCTTCATTCATGTCTTCATACAGAGAGGCGATCTCATACTTGAGCGCAAACTCCTGGTTCACATCCTTTCCGGTCACGTTTTGAGCTTTTTCGAGCCATTTCATGGCCTCTTTGTATTCTTTTTTTTGCCTGTAACAAAAACTGACAATGCTGAAGCACTCGATCTTGAGCTTCTCGTCTTGGGCTGCAAGCTCACACTCTTCGATGGCCTCATCGAACAACCCCTGCTCTAAAAAAGCGATCCCCAGATTATAGTGACTCTCGTAATCTTCCTTTTCCACTTTCTGATCCAGGACTTTCCGGAATTCCGAGACAATATCACTCAAAGCCTTCTCGACGATCGTCGTGTCACCTTTTATTTGATTGTTGCATGTGGCTGTGATGGCCTCCAATTCCTTGGCGATCTTTTCGGAAAGATCATAATAATTTCTTTCGCCCAAATCTTCGGAGACTATAGGAACGATATCTGTTTCTGCAAAGATATCTGCAGCCGTTAGCTTTTCTTCTTCAGCCTCACTGAGAAATGATCTTCCCTCCTTAGAAATTTCACCAACTGTGGGAAATATCTGGGTCTCTCTTTTCGTGACTCTATCCACTCTATCTGATATCTCGTCGACTTTGACTTCCGCAGCTATGATCTTAAGAGAAGCTATCTTTTGAGCGATCCTCGGATCATCGGGAAATTTGATCCTCAAATTTTCCAAAAGCCGCCTCGCGTTTCTGATCAAGCCTTGATCGACATACAGGTCAGCTTTTGCCAAAGTCGAGTCGACGATATTCTTAGCCTCCTCGACCTGGACTGAGGTTTCTTTATCTTCCCCCTCTTCCTCCAAGATTCCTAGATCCTTTTTCAGTTGTTTGGATTCGTTGTAATACTCCTCATTCTCCGGGAACGTCTGGAGCAACTCACTCAAAACAGATAACATTTTCTCTCTTTGATTGTTTTTTCGATACTCCTCCAGAATAACTTTGCAGACGAGTTCGAAATTCTTGATCTGGTCCAGGGACTTGTAAACAGAGGCTAATTTTTCCAGGGTGGGCAAGTGGGCTTTTTGGGCGGCTAGAATGAGCCCGAGAAGTCCGATGGCTTTATCGCTCTTTTGTTTTCTGATCAGAGTATCGACGAGAGGCGCATACTGTTCAAAAGCCTGATCGAATTCGCCCGTTTGTATGTAGATCCTTCCCAACTTGACTCTCGCCTCAACATCCTTGGGTCTGATGGAAATAATGCGGGAAAAGATTTCCCCGGCTTCCTTGAAGCTCTTGTCTTCGAAATGAAGATTCCCCAAAATATACAAGGCCTTAAGATTTTCTTTGTCCTTTTGAAGGATTTCTTCAACGAGATCCAGTGCTTCCTTTTTTTTGTTATCTCTCTTGTAGAGATCTATGAGGTTCGTGATCGTGCGGGAATGATCTTCCTTGAGCGCTTTGGCACGGTTGAGAATCTCTCCTGCTTCTTTGAGCTGATTCTTGCGCATTTTGAACTCGGCAACCTTGTTGAGCTCTTCGAGCGCCTGATCGACCATTTTTTCTTTTGTATAAAGTTCTGCAAGTGTCAAGCGCGACGTCATATCATCTCTATCCAGCTTGAGAAGATTTTCGTACATGTGGATCGCTTCTTTGGGCTTTTTTGCATTGGACAAATTCTTGGCGAGATTCATGTATTCGGTTTTGGCCTCTGAAGCGAACCCCTGATTCCGGTAGAGTTCAGCCAATCTCTTGGAAGAATCCATGTTGTCGGGAACAAGCCGTTTGATCCTCTTATATATGGCTATGGCTTTGGAAAAGAGTCCTTTACTTTCATAAAAATCGGCGATCTTCTCGAATTCCTCGACAGCTCTTTCCTTGTTGTCTGCTTTGATGTAAAGGTCTCCCAGAATATTGCGGATAGGGATGTCCTGTTCATCGCCGGATAAGAGTTTTCTGTACTCGGCAATGGCCTCATCCAGCCTGCCTTTTTTGATGAATTTTTCTGCGGCGGCCTCGATCTTGGTTCTATCCGATTTCGGACTCATTTTTTGCTCTCGAGATTATAACTCCGCCTGTGGAAGGCTGTCGGGCCCAGTTTTTGGAGGGCATTGTAATGCTCCTTAGTCCCATAACCCTTATTCCTAGAAAGTCCGTATCCCTCAAAAACACGGTCAAGTCGTGTCATCATCCTGTCTCTGGTGACTTTTGCTATGATCGATGCGGCCGCTATAGAAATACTTTTTTGATCTCCTTTAGGTAAATCCATCTGGGGATAATTTACATCATTAAGCCTGAATCCGTCAACCAAAAGAAAATCCGGGACTTTCGGCATGTTCATAAATGCCCTCTTCATAGCCTCGAATGAGGCCCAATAAATATTCTTTGCATCGATCTCGACACTCGAAGCCATTCCGATGCCTACAGCATTGGAGTGGATAAGAATCAACCTTGCCAGCATCTCTCTTTTAGTCGGAGAAATGCGCTTGGAATCATCAATTTCCTCCAACCACGTCATTTTTTCCCCGCGGATCAAAGAAGGGGGAAACATGACCGACGCAGCAACGACCGGCCCGAACAGAGCGCCTCTGCCTGCCTCATCCAAACCGGCGATGGCCCCGTATCCTCGGCTGAGAATTTCCTTCTCGAAATGGAAATCCGGCACCTCTCTGACCTAAGACCGAATGTGCCTAGCGTGCTTCCTTTATTCTTGCCGCTTTACCCCTTAACTTCCTAAGGTAGTAAAGCTTAGCTCTCCTGACTTTTCCCTTTCGGACAGTTTCGATCTCTTTTATCATTTTGGAATGGAGGGGAAATATTCTTTCCACCCCGACTCCAAAGGAGACTTTGCGAACAGTGAATGTGGCCCCGAGACCCGATCCCTTTTTGCTGATGACGTCGCCCCGAAATATTTGGATCCTTTCCTTATCGCCTTCTCGAATGACGACATGGACTTTAACAGTGTCTCCTACGCTGAAAGAACCCATATCCTCTTTTATTTGTTTTTCTTCTACCCTATCGATCAGGTTCATTTTCTTTTCCTTCCTTTTGTCTATGAATTTCATCAAGGATATCCAAATCCTCGGGAGAAAGATCTCCTTTTTCTTCCAATAGATCCATGCGAAATTTGGCCGTTTTCTCGAGAGCTTTTTTTCTACGCCATCGGGCTATGCTCTTGTGATCCCCCGAAAAAAGAATATCCGGGACTTTCATTCCCCTGAAATCACGAGGTCTGGTATACTGTGGAAAATCGAAGGGTCCTGAGACAAATGAATCTTGCACGACAGACTCCATCTTTCCGACGACTTCAGGCACCAGACGGGAGACAGCATCGATGATCACCAAGGCTGCCAGCTCTCCTCCGCTCAACACATAGTCTCCAATCGAAATCTCGTGAGTTGCCAGATATTCGTTCACTCTTTCGTCGACTCCTTCATAGCGACCGCAGATGAGAATGACTTGGGAAGCTCCAGCCAATTCCTCTGCGACTTCGAAATCAAACCTTTTGCCCTGAGGAGAAAGAAGACACACCGGCGAATCCGCGTCCATTCTGAGATTCTCCACAGCGGAAAAGATCGGCTCGGGTTTCAACACCATTCCCGGTTTGCCACCAAACGGGCGGTCATCCACCTGCCTGTGCTTGTCCGAGGCAAAATCTCTCAGATCATGCACCTCGACTTCGACCAAACCTTTCTCCAATGCTTTCCCCAACACTCCAACAGTTAACACACTATCGAACATGCGGGGAAAGATGGTAATTATATCAAATCTCATTTAAGTCTAAAAGTCCTTCCGGAGGCCTGACGATGATCTCTTGCTCCTCGAGATCGACCGAGACACATATGTCAGAAGTGAAGGGAATCAAAATCTCTGTATCTCCTCGTTCGATCACCAGAAGGTCATTCTCCTTGATGAACAGAACATCTCTGACAATGCCAACTCTTTTTCTGTTCTCGGTCAGAACAGTACTCCCGACGACCTGAAAAAGATAGTAATTGTCCTCTTCGAGACGGGAGAGTTCCTCCGCAGGAAGCATACATTCTTGCCCCACGAGATCTTTCGCTTGGGCGATGGTGTCGATCCCCTCGAATTTTAAGATGATAAAATCCTTATAGGGACGAAAAGACTCGATCGAGTATTCCTCGGGAACCCCCTGTCTGTTAAGGTATACCCTTGAAAAAAAAAGGCTTTTTGATGTCTTCGGAGTAGAACTTAAATCTCAGCTCGCCTTTTTTTCCCTGGCTCCTTAATAGCTTTCCAATACTAACCAAATTAGCCTTTTTCGATGATCTCGAGATTGAATCTCCTTTTCAGCTTCATCCCAGCAGCCCCAAGAATCACTCTGATGGCACGTGCAGTTCGTCCCTGTTTACCGATAACTTTGCCTAAATCTTCCGGGGCAACTTTGAGTTCCAAGATCGATGTCTGTTCCCCCTCTAACTGGGAAACCTGCACTTTTTCCGGATTGTCAACTAATGATTTGGCAATCATCTCAACGAGTTCTTTCACTGTAACCTCCTATATGTTTTGTTAATTGGAAAGTTTCTCTTTCTCCAAAACTTTGTTCAGTAGAGATCGAACTGTTTTGGAAGCTTGTGCACCTTTATCTAGCCAGTAGTTCGCTTGATCCATGTCAACCTTGATATCTGGTGGCTCTTTGAGAGGATCATAGTAGCCTAAGATCGCCTTTGCTTTGCTTTCTCTGGGTTTTCTCGAATCGGTCACGATAATCCTGTAGAATGGCCGATTCTTCGCTCCCAGCCTCATCAGTCTTATTGACATCATTTGGGTAAACTCGTCCTTATTAAAATAAAAAAAAATGATATCTGATTTTTATGGAGAAGTCAACTTATTTCAGATTGCCAACCGCTTGAGAGACCCCACGCAGCTTGGCATAATCCTTTCAAAATGAACGGCATTTCCCGATCGAACACACCGCCACATTTCATCAATGCCCCAAGGGCATAGAGGAAAGCATTTTCTTGAACTGAGATTTTTTCATCATCCTTTTCATCTCGAAATACTGTTTCAACAGCTGATTCACCTCCGCAATAGGTCTGCCGCTTCCTTTTGCGATTCGCTTGCGACGGCTGCCATTGATGATTTTTGGATTCTCCCTCTCAGATGCAGTCATGGAATTTATGATCGCTTCAAAGTAGAGGATCCTTTTGTCGTCGATATTCATCTTCGACATTTGTTTGAAAACACCACCTGTAGGCAGCATGCTCAAGAACTGGGACATGGACCCCATCTTTTTCAGCTGGCCCAGCTGTTTTCGGAAATCTTCCAAAGAAAATTCCTGCGCCCTCAGTCGGCTGGCGAGCTCTTCGGCTTCTTTGAGATCCGTCTCCTGCTCCGCCTTCTCTATCAGGCTCAGCACATCACCCATTCCCATAATTCGGGAAGCCATTCTATCAGGGAAAAAAACCTCCAGCTTGTCGAACTTCTCACCGACGCCAACGAACTTGATGGGCTTACCCGTAACGGATACGATGGATAGCGCAGCCCCTCCCCGTGCATCCCCGTCAAGCTTTGTGAGAATGATCGCAGTCAATCCGATCTTTTCTTGGAACTGCTGTGCACTTTTCACCGCATCTTGGCCTGTCATCGAGTCTCCGACATAAATGACCTCGGTTGGATCGAGGATATCCCGCACCATCCTGAGCTCTTCCATCAGCTCTTCGTCCACATGGAGTCGTCCGGCCGTATCGACAACAAGGGTATCATGCCCTCTATTTTTTGTCTCGGCGATGATATTTTTGAGTGCTTTCTTCGGTTCGGCCATCTGCCCTTCGGTCAGGCCGTAAAAAGACAGACCGAGACTCTGAGCGATAATCTCCAGCTGCTCCTGAGCTGCGGGCCTCTTCAAATCGAAAGAAACGAGCATAGGATTTTTTCCCATGTTTTTTAACCATCTGGCCAGTTTGCCGCAAGTCGTCGTCTTGCCGGAGCCTTGAAGCCCCACAAGCATGAATATCGAGGGAGGAGGACTGGCAAACATCAATTTTTTTGACTCGTGTCCCAACATAGCCGTCAGCTCATCTCTCACGATCTTAATGACCTGCTGCGAAGGCGTCAGGCTCTCCAGGACCTTTTTATCCAGCGCCTTGTCTTTGATCTTCGACTCGAAATCCTTGACGACCCGGTAGTTGACATCGGCTTCGAGGAGAGCCATTCGAATCATTTTTAATGCCTCCGCCATGTTCTTTTCAGTGATTTTGACTTCACCGCGAAGGAATTTGGCGACTTTCTGGAGCCTGCTTGACAACTGATCTAGCATCGTCCTTTCACCTCTCGATAGGGATGTCTATTATGCTAGGGGAAATCAGAGTTTCAGTCAACTCGCTTGCACTCAACCCACTATTCAAGGAGCCCGCATTTCTTCTGGCAAGCTATGATGTCTTGCCAGAAATGCCAAGAATAACATTCAAAGAGCTCATCTCCAATTGGTTTTGGAGATGATTCGATGGTGACAGGCAGGGTTGACAAAACAGGGGAATGCGATTAATGTATACCTAATTTCTGAAGAGTTTATCAAGGAGGTTCGTCCTCTAAAACAGGTATACGATGAAGGCTAAGATCGATTACAAAGAGATCATAAAAATTATTGATCTGTTTGAAGAGAGAAATCTATCGGAATTCGAGTTGGAGATTGAGGACCTAAAAATCAAGATCAGCAGATCCCCTCAGAATGCAAACCCTCAAGATATCACCCCGGCTTCACCTGTTGCCGGTGCTGAACAAAGCAGTCTGGTTCCCACTGATACCGAATCCCCTGAAAGTGAAGAGGGGTTGCATTTCGTCACATCCCCTATGGTCGGAACCTTCTACCGATCGCCAGACCCGTCGGCCCCTCCCTTCGTGGATAAGGGAGAGAATGTGTCAAAGAGCCAGACTCTCTGTATCATCGAAGCGATGAAGCTGATGAATGAGATCGAGGCCGATATCGATGGAACCCTCGAAGAGGTTTACATCAAGAATGGCAAACCTGTT
>JASFEP010000083.1:0-13336 GCA_050124775.1 Candidatus Aminicenantota bacterium | reverse complement strand
CGTCCCAGCCTTGCATCCTGATCTTGGTAATAATTCCTTTTGGAATATTCAAGCCGTACAGGGGAATTCTGTTCAACTTGGCAAAGGCGAAAATTTTTTCATAGAATTTAAAATTAAAATTCCAGGTTTCATACCATGAGGCATGCTGAACGAGCTCGTCCTCAGTGAGAATCCCAAGACTCCATTTATTCAGGACATGTTGCAAAGAGACGGGGACCATTTCCAATCCTATGGCTATTCTCCGATCTTTTTCATAGAGTGCTCGGACGATCTCTAGCTGGATATCATGCATGGGCAAGCTGTTATGGGTTTCTCCGATATAGATGAAACGGCTCGATATCATGTGATCGATCATTCGAGGAAACTCGATTGTCTGTCCGCTCGACATATCATACAGCCTATCCGGAGAAACAGAGAGAATTTTGTCTTTGAGTTCTGGCAGTCCGATGTTCAAGCGGAGATATTTATCTTGGTCCTCATCAGAATTATGCGCCACTGTGAATAGGGAGAGCAGTCCAAAAAATGCAAAACAGAAAAATATTTTGAATCTGATATTTTTAGCCATAGAACAGTTGACTCCCTTCCCTGTGTTTCGATTGGCCCCACGAGTTGGATTCAAGGTGTGCATGCTTGTCCAATTTCAGACTCCACAAAACGGAATGATGTGCCGGAAAAACTTCTAATGCTTCGAAGTTATTCCTCTTCAGGTTTAACCCGGCCTTCTTTTACGGCTTCGTCAATAATTTTCTGCTGGAGGTGCCCTGGAACTTCTTCAAAGGTCGAAAATTCCATGAGAAAGGACCCACGGCCACCTGTGATCGAAGTGAGCGTCGGTTCAAAATCCAGCATCTCAGCCATGGGAACTCTGGCCTTTATGATTCTCATACTCCCCTTCTGCTCCATACCCTGCACCTTACCCCTGCGGCCATTGAGATTTCCCATGATATCGCCCATAAAAGTCTCGGGCGTGAAGACTTCCACGTTCATGATAGGCTCGAGGACGGTCGGTTTAGCACTCTTCATTCCTTTTTTGAATGCCATCGAAGCCGCGATTTTGAATGCGATATCTGACGAGTCAACATCGTGATAAGAACCATCATACAGAATAACTTTAAAATCGACAGCCGGATATCCCGCGACAACGCCTTTTTTCCGTGCCTCCTGAATTCCTTTTTCGATGGAGGGTATGTAGTTCTTCGGGATGGCACCGCCAAAAATCTTATCCTCGAACTCGAAGTCTTTACCTCTTGCAAGGGGCTCCATTTTGATATACACATGCCCATACTGCCCACGTCCGCCTGTCTGCTTTTTGTATTTGTGCTCGACATCCGATTTTCCCTTGATCGTTTCCTTATAGGGAATTTTTGGCGGCTTGAGTTCGACATCGACATTAAATCGCTTTTTTAGCCTGTTGGTGATGATCTCCACATGGAGTTGGCCGTTTCCTGCAATGATCAATTCGTTGGTTTCGGGATCTCTGGTAATTCTTGCTGTGGGGTCCTCATCCGCTCTCGTTTTGGGTTCTATAGCAAAGGAGATGGACGGCTCTGGAAAATGGATCATCGGAAAAAGCACACCGCTTCCCTTCTGACAGAGTGTATCGCCCGTAGATGTGTCCTTCAGTTTGGCCGTAGCGATGATGTCGCCAGCCTTGCACTGACCGGCAGGCACCTGTTCTTTTCCCTGGAGGAAGAATAATCCGCTGAGTTTTTCATCCTTCTGTTTTGTCGTATTTATGACCGTATCATCGGGGCTCACTTTACCCGAAAATATCCTGATCATGGAGATCCTGCCCGTGTAGGGGTCCGAGATCGTTTTGAAGACCAAACCAGAAAATGGTTCTTCTATCTTTGCCTTGACAGAGCCTTCTTCACTCGGGATTTCCTCTTTTTCTAGAGGGGAGGGGAAAAAATTGATGATCCCATCAAGAATGGGCTGCGCGCCGACATTCATAAGAGCAGATGACAAGAAAACGGGATACAATTCCCGTTTGAGAATGCTTTTCCTCAATCCTGCGATCAAATCCTCGGCCGAAAGCTCTCCGGCCTCAAAATACTTCTCCATCAGTGCTTCATCATTTTCTGCCACCATCTCCGTCAGCGCTTCGATCTTCTTCTCGGATTCCTCTTTGAGCTCTTCCGGGATCTCTGCTTCTTTGAATTTCCCACTCTCGTTTGTTTCAAAGAAGTAGGCTTTTTTCCCGACGAGATCGATGACACCAGAAAAATCCGCCTCCTCTCCAATAGGAAGCTGGACTAATACAGCCTTACGGCCGAAAAACTCATGGATGGATTCCATGCTCTGCATATAACTCGAATTCTCCCGGTCCAACTTGTTGATCACGATGAGCCGAGGGAGTTTGAACTCCTCGAGCATGGCCCACACTTTCTCTGTTCCGACCTCCACACCTTCCAGCGCTCCCACCAAGACGATTCCCGCATCAACCGCCCTTAAACTGGCCCTTGTATCCCAGAGAAAATTCGTATAACCCGGGCAATCGATAAAATTGATCTTGTGGTTGTTCCACTCGAGATGAGCGAGGGATGAATTGATGGAGATCTGTCTTTCGATCTCATCGGGGTCATAGTCTGTGACTGTGTTCCCCTGATCCACCTTAGTCAGCCGTGTGGTTTTTCCCGTGTTAAAGAGAAAAGCGGACATCAAGGATGTTTTCCCCGATGACCCATGCCCTGTGACCGCTACGTTCCGGATTTTATCAGGAGAATAATCTTTCATCTTGAGGCCTCCAATAACATATCACTCGATAATATGTTTGCTCTGTGTTCGATTTTTTTTGATGAGAGCAACGGATATATTACAATAAAATTTCACTCCGACTCAAGATAATTTTCGTCAAAGCAAGCCTAGCCGGGCTCTCGACGAAACAGATCACTCCGCATTCTTTGAAGGGATCCAATTATGTAGTGGAGAAATGATCAAAAGGGCTTCATACAGTCCTAGTCTTTCTTAGGAAGGCTAAAATTTACAACCGGACCGCGGGGGAAAGTAGCCGCGTATCACAGAGAATCTACGCGGCCCACCGGACATTCGTTTGTGGAGTCCCCCGCGACCCTAAAATTGCTTTTCAACACTGGGGATTTGCGGATAGTTCCTCTAGAAACTGATTGAGATCACGCGGCAAAGGCGACTGGAAAGACACTCTTTCACCCGATCTAGGGTGTGCGATGGTGATGCGATGCGCATGGAGAAAAAGGCGGGGACAACCTGATGAAACTTTTGTCCGGCCATAGCGTGGATCCCCGACCACAGGATGTCCGGACGCCGCCATGTGAACCCTAATCTGATGAGTGCGACCGGTGAGTGGACGTATTTCCAGGAGAGTGAACTCCCCGAGTGTTTTTTTCACTCTGTAAGAAGTTTCTGCGACGCGGGGTTTATCGGTCTTAATTGACATCCTCTCTCCATGTTTTGCATGGCGGCCGATGGACCAGGTTATCTTGCCCTCCTCATCGGGCATCTTTCCCCAAACAAGACCTAAGTAGAGTTTCTCCACTTCCCTCGCCTTGAATTGACGCTGTAATTCCTGATAGGCCATCGGTGTCCGCGCGATCAAAATGACTCCGGAAGTTTCTCTGTCCAACCGATGGACGATCCCTGGCTTTTCTTTAGGACCTATCCCCTTCACATCGGGAAATCGAAATAGCAATGCATTGGCCAAAGTGTTCGTTTCCCCACCCGCTCCTGGGTGGACGACCATACCGGAAGGTTTATCGATGACAACCAGATGGGGGTCCTCATGGATCACGGTGAGTGGTATATTCTCGGGCTTTAATGGCCCTGCCTTCCGGACCGTAACATCGATCACGATCTTTTCATCCCTCTTTAATTTGTAACTCGGTCTCCTTCGCTTCCCATCCACTAATACCCGCCCTTTCAAGATGAATCTTTGGACCTTAGCCCGGCTCCATCCATCGAGTTTTGCGCAGAGAAAAAGATCGAGTCTATGGTTCTCCCCCGATTCGTCTGTCACAAAGAATTCTCTCATCGAAAGAAGGAAACGGCCGTGTATTCCGCCCTGAATGAAGACATATCTTACGTCTGAAGGGCTTTTTTCTTTCTTAGCACGAAAAATAAAATAAGTCCACCGATCACTCCCGCTATACAAAAGACTTGGGGATAACTTATACTGAGATAGGGCGAAGCATTGTGGATCAAGTAGGCGGTTGCAGGATGGTCCCCTCTGTAAAATTCAACGATATACCGGATGATGGAATAATTGATGATATACAAAGAAAAGATCTGGCCATCGAATTTTTTTCTTTTCAAGAAGAAAAACAACACACCGAAATTCAAAAAATTCAGTAGCGCCTCATAGAGTTGTGTGGGATGAAGAGGCGTATTCTGGGTTATGCCGGTTAGATCGTGAGAATATTCATTATGAAAACTCACGCCCCAAGGCATTTCGCAAGCCCGGCCATAGCAGCAGCCCGCAGAAAAACAACCGATACGGCCGAATCCGTGGCCCAGAGCTAACGCGGGACCCACAAGGTCTGCGGTTTGCCAAACAGAGATCTTGTGCTTACGGAGATACCAGATGGCAAAAACAATGCCGAACGCAAGCCCTCCCTGAAATACTCCCCCTGACCTGGCAAGGCTGAATAACTCTTTGGGATATTTTGTGTAGTAGGAAAAATTGCTGACAAGAAGGACAATCTTGGCGCCGATCAGAGAGATAATGATCGTGTAAAAAGCCATATCGACGAGTTTCGAGGCGTTCAGATCATACTTTTTTGCCTGGGAAAAAAGAAACCATAGGCCAAAGGCCACACCTAGAGCCATCATAAAACCATAGGTATGAATAGTGACCGGTCCGATTTTTACGAGGATGGGAAACATCTGTCTCCTTTCTTAAAAAAGAATGTGTAGAGAAGTAGGATAGCTCCCACGGTGATGCAAGAGTCCGCGACATTAAAAAAGGGCCAGTGCCACTCTTTCACATAGAAATCTAGAAAATCGACAACAGATCCTCTCGCGAGCCTGTCCGTAAGATTACCCAAAGCCCCAGCCATGATGAGCGACAAAGATATCTTTAAAAACCGCTCTGAGCTGGGCGTCTTGTAAAAATAGTAGACGACTAAACCGAGAGCTGCAAGAGATGCCATTGTTAAAAGAGCATAGACCAAGAAACTCTGATTCGTTGAGAAAAAGCCGAAAATCGCACCTCTATTTTTGATATAGGTCAGGTTGAAGAATCCGGGGATCACAACTCTGCTTTCATACAAAGCAAAGCTTGTTGAGACGATGGTCTTAGTCAACTGATCCACAAACAACAGAACGAGGATAATCATAAAATAAAGGGAATTGTTTTTCATCGAACTATTTTTTTGACGACATCTTCGCAGCGTTTACAAAAAACAGGAAATTCTCCATTTGTCCCGACATAAGGAGAATAATTCCAGCAGCGCTGGCATTTTTCTCCTTTGGCTTTAGAAATTCGAATGCCCAATTCCGCTTCAGAATGAGGCTCGAGCTCGACTGCAGAGACAATAAAGAGAGATGAAAGTTCATCCGTGTATTTATTCAAAATATCATCAAGAGACGGAGGAACCTTCAGTCTAACGCAAGCTTCTAATGAGTTGCCGATTAATTTTGACTCTCTGGCGATCTCCAATTCCTTGAGGACACTCTCTCTCACTCCTTTTAATTCCTGCCATTCGTTGCACAGATCTGTGCCCAGCCATTCTTTATCGAAGGTGGGAAACAACTCCAAGTGCACGGACTCTTCTTTATCCCTATAGGAAGGCATAGCCTCCCAAGCCTCCTCCGTCGTGAAGGGAAGCAGGGGGGCTAACAAAACCAGTGTCGTTTTCAAAAGCTGGAAGAGAGCCGTTTGCGCTGACTTCCTCAAGAGTGAATTCTTGCCGGAACAATACAGCCTGTCCTTGAGGACATCCAAATAATATGCACTCAGGTCTACGGTAAAAAAATTATACATCCTGTGGTAGATGATATGATACTCGTAATCCTCATATGCTTTGAGTATCTTATTTCCAAGCCGAGAACATTCTTCGAGGATCCACCTGTCAAAGGGAACCATTTCCTCAGTCTGAACTGATTCTTCATCCGGCACAAAGTCATCGAGATTTCCGAGGATAAAACGCCAAGTGTTCCGCATTTTTCTGTAGGCCTCCACAAGGCGCTGTAACGTTTCGTCGCCAAACCGAGCATCTTCTTTGTAATTCAGCATGGCCACCCAAAGTCTTAGGATCTCAGCTCCGTTTCTGGAGATGATTTCTTCAGGCTCGATAAAATTGCCGAGGGACTTTGACATCCCTCGCCCCTTCTCGTCCAAGACGAATCCATGTGTGATGCAGGTTTTATAGGGAGAGGCACCTTTGGCTCCGATGCCGACGAGAAGAGAGCTGTTGAACCACCCGCGGTATTGGTCATGTCCTTCGATATAGATATTCGCTGGCCAGGGCAGATCACTTCGCTTTCCGAGGACATTATGACTGGCTCCGGATTCAAACCAGACATCCAGAATGTTATTTTCTTTTTTAAGGGTTCCGGCGCTGCACTGCGGACATTTCATTCCCGAAGGGAGCAGTTCTTCGGCTGTCCGTGTGAACCAGGCGTTCGAACCCTCCTTTTCGAAAATATCTGCAATCTTGAGAGACACATTTTCATCCGCGAGAATGGCACTGCAGTTCTCGCAGTAAAAGGCAGGGACCGGAACGCCCCATGAGCGTTGCCGCGAAATACACCAATCGGGCCGGGCCTCGACCATGTTGGCGATCCTCTCCTCTCCCCACGTGGGGATCCACTGGATCTTTTTGATCTCCTCAAGGGCTTTTTTCCTCAAGCCATTCTCTTCCATGGAGATAAACCACTGGGATGTGGCTCGAAAGATCACAGGATTCTTGCAGCGCCAGCAGTGAGGGTAGGAATGGATGATGTCTTCTGTCCGTGTCAGTTTCTCCTCTTTCCGAAGATCGTCCATGATCGCCTGATTGGCCTCGAACACATTCATTCCGTGGTATTTCTCCACCTTGGTGATGAATTTTCCATCGCTATCGACAGGATTATAGATCTCCAATCCATAGGCCAATCCCGTCAGATAATCCTCATGGCCATGCCCTGGAGCTGTATGAACGGCTCCTGTGCCTTGATCGAGAGTCACATAGTCGGCCAAAACAAGCAGTGATTCCCGGTCGATAAAGGGATGGCGAGCCTTCAGCCCCTCGACCTCGACACCCGGAAAGGTAACCAAAACCTTACTTTTTTCAAAACCCAATTCCTCGGATATAACGGGAACCAGTCTTTTTGCTGCGATCAAAACTTCGCCATCGGTTTCAAAGGCAGCGTATTCGAAATCCGGATGAAAGGCGATGGCCAGATTTGCAGGCAAAGTCCATGGAGTCGTTGTCCAGATGAGAATAGATACATTCTTGTTCTTCAGCTCAGGAAATTTCTCGGACAGGTCCGAGATCATGGGGAACTTGACATAAATGGATGGGGACTTGCGGTCTTTATATTCGATCTCAGCCTCGGCAAGTGCCGTTTTACAGCTGATACACCAGTAGACGGGTTTCTTTCCCTTATAGATATTCCCAGAGGCGAAGAAGGCCGCAAGGTGACGGATCACTTCGCCTTCATATTCGGGGTTCATTGTCAGATAGGGTTTCTCCCACTCGCCGAACACGCCTAGCCTCTTGAATTGGTCTCTTTGAATGCCCACATATTTTTGTGCGTATTTTTGACATTCTTCACGAATCTCGATCAGAGACATGTCCTTCTTTTTTTCACCGAGTTGCTGGTCCACCTTGATCTCGATGGGCAAGCCATGGCAGTCCCATCCTGGCATATAGGGGGCTTTGAATCCCTGCATGTTCTTAGTCTTGACGATAAAATCCTTCAAGATCTTGTTCAGGGCCGTCCCGAGATGGATGTTGCCGTTGGCATAGGGAGGGCCGTCGTGGAGGACGAATTTCTCTCCGTCCTCGCGCCTTTCCTGAATCTTGTGGTAGAGTTTGGTCTCATCCCATTTTTTGATGATCTCAGGCTCCTTTTGAGCAAGCTTAGCTTTCATGGAAAAGGATGTTCTGGGAAGATTGAGTGTCTCTTTGATTTTGTCGCTGTCTCGCATCATTCACTCCGACATGGGATTTTTATTGTGCTATTATAGAGAAAGTCATTCGAATTCTCCACTACAATTCACATTTTAATTTTTTCTAAAATGTGCGCCGCGGCTCACAGGATTCCCGAGTGCAGCATAGGTGATCAATAGGGCTACCTGAATCCCGTGTTTGAGTCCGACGACCTTCGGCTCCATCCTGGCTTCTCTGTAAAATTTTTCAATCCTGTGGCGGAGATAATCTAGATCCGCCCTGGCTCTTTCCAGGCGCTTGGCCGTCCGGATAATTCCTGCATAGTTCCACATCGTTGACTTGATAGACAGCCAGTCCTGATTGATCAGCGCCGGGTCTATTTCTTCTTCCTTTTTCGGATAATACCATTCGTGGATATCTGAAGGATCATAGTAAGTTTTCGGATTAAAATGTGAGGCGATCCTTCTGGCCGCGCGAAACCCCCAGACCAATCCCTCGAGAAGGGATGTCGAGGCGAGACGGTTCGCCCCATGGAGACCTGTGCAGGCAACCTCGCCCACCGAATAGAGCCCTGAAAGGGAGGATTTCCCCCATACATCCACCAAAACCCCTCCACAACTGTAGTGCGCAGCGGGGACGACAGGAATGGGCTTTTTTGTGATGTCGATGCCGAATTCCATACAGGTTTTGTAAATATTGGGAAATCTTTTTTTAATATCCACTTTCGCATAGGAAGCCAGATCCAGATAGACATAATTGGAATTGCTGTTGGTCATTTCCTCGTATATAGCACGTGTGACCTCATCTCTGGGAGCCATTTCCTTCATCGGGTGATTATCCATGAACGTATGCCCTTGTTTTGTTTTTAAGCGGGCGCCTTCTCCTCTGATAGTTTCAGATATGAGGAATCCGTCGGCATCCCTGTGAAATAAGGAAGTCGGATGGAACTGGATGTACTCCATGTTCACCAACCTTGCGCCTGCACGGTAAGCCATGGCGTAGCCATCCCCTATAGCACCCTTCGGATTGGACGTATAAAGAAAAACGGCACCGCAACCGCCGGTGGCAAGAATTGTATAGGATGCAAAAATGGTCTTTACCTTTTGAGTTCCATTATCCAGTACGTATGCGCCAATACATTGCGGTTCTCTGTAAAAAGACACTGGGTTTTTGGAGTGGTGGGGAATGGTCAGGAGGTCCACGGCTGTATGGTCATCCAAAAATGTGACGTTGGAATAAGACTTTAGAGACTGTATGAATCTGTCCTCGATAGTCTGACCTGTTGTATCCTTGATATGAAGGATCCTGCGTCGCCTGTGGCCGGCCTCTTGCGCATAATCGAGCTCGTCGGGTGAGCTACGCGAAAAAGGGATCTTCAACTCTTTGATCAAGATCTTATCGACCAGATTCTTCCCCTCTTTTGCAAGAACATCTACAGCCTCGGGATTGTTGATCCCATCGCCAGTTTGGATAATGTCATCCTTCAAGAGCTCAGGATTATCATTCGGGCCCAGTGATACGATCCCTCCTTGTGCATAATAAGTATTCGATTCTTGGGGTTCGGGATGTTTGGTTATGACAACGACACGAAGTCCGCATTTTGCCGTTTCCAAGGCAGCACTGGCCCCCGCGATGCCGCAACCGATCACGAGAACATCCGTTTTGATCATCAGCTCATTATCCACTCTTTACACCTCCCTACCAGCCAATCCCAGAAAAACGCTCCGATCAAAGAAACTCCATGCTGATATCCAGCGATCGGAAGGAATGTGTTAGGCTCCCGACGGAAATATAATCCACTCCCGTGGATGCGATCTCTTTGAGCGTTTCCAGCGTGACATTGCCCGATGCCTCGAGGGGAAGTCTTCCATCGATCCAATCCACCACCTCTCTCATTTTCTCAGGGGACATGTTATCCAACATGATCATGTCAACTCCTGCTTGCACGGCTTGTTTGACCTCTTCAAACGTCGTGGTTTCGACCTCGATCTTTATATGCGGCCCGACTCTATCTCTGGCTCTCTTTACTGCCTCTGAGATACTCCCCACGATCTTGAGATGATTGTCTTTGATCATCACCATTTCCGAGAGGTTGAGTCTGTGATTGTTCCCCCCTCCCATCTTCACGGCATATTTCTCCAGGTCTCTCAGTGAAGGGGTTGTCTTCCTCGTATCGAGAATTCGGGTATGGGTCCCCTCGGTCGCTTTTACATATTTTTGGGTCAAGGTCGCAATACCGGACATCCTCTGTAGAAAATTCAGGGCGGTCCGCTCTCCCTTGAGTAGAGTAAGGGATGAACCTTCGATCCGTGCCAGAGTATCTCCAGTCCTGAAATTTTGTCCGTCCTCTTTGTGTTTCACGAATTCAACATGAGGATCGATTTTTAAAAATACTCGAGAAGACACATCGATCCCGGCAAGCATACCATCCTCCTTCGCCAGGAATATCGCTGTGGAGATGGATTCTGCAGGGATAAGGCTATCCGATGTGATATCCCCTTCGGGCATGTCTTCTTTGAGCGCAGTTTCTATGATAGCATCGATTTCAAGTTTCATGAAAAAATTATATGTTTTTCCTCTTAAACCGTCAATGGACGGACTCAAGAGTTCTCTAAACATTCCCGAATCATCGCTCAGCCAAGAAAGGGTATTCTATATGTTTTCTCTTGGAGGGGAGCGATTGACTTTCTTTGGAAAGTGCCTGAAAATAACAGGACGAAGATGTCAAAAAAGAGGATTTTATCCTTCGCCCTTTCTCTAGTGGTGTCTATAATTCTTCTTGGATTTTTAGTGTCCCGAATCACAATCGACGACCTTATCGAAACTTTTTCCAACATCTTTTATCCCGCACTTTTTGCCTTTGTGATCATTTCACTTTTTGCATCCTTCGTACGCGCCTTTCGTTATAAATGGCTCCTCCATCCCACACCAATCAGCTTCGGAAACATACTGTTGGTTACATTCATACGGAATCTGTTTGTGGATTTATTTCCTGCAAGGATCGGCTCTCTATCGTACATCTATGTACTCAATAAAGGACTCAAATATCCCTTCGAACAGGCAGCATCCACGTTTGTGGTCGCATTCGTCTTTGACTTTCTCACCCTCAGTCCCTTTCTCATCCTTTCTATGCTCATCGTCGGGCTCGGGACTACTTCCATATCTAATCTGACGTTGCTCCTCAGCGCTTTTGTATTTTTGCTCGTTATAGTCCTTGTTTTGTATCAAATTATCCCCCTCTCCAGGATATTTTTCAGATTCTATAGGTATCTTTTGAACCTGTGCGGGCTTGAAACGAAAACATGGGCCAGGACCTCAATGGACAAGTTCCAGCTCAGCATCGATGGATTGAGGCACATACAGAACAGAAAGATTCAATGGCCGCTGTTTTTACTTTCTCTGATCATTAGAGCTGCGAAATATGGCTCCCTCTATTTCTTACTTCTCTCCTTGCTCAGAAATCATGGTTTTTCGCCGGCGAATCTGAGCTTCTGGAAAACCATCCTTGGCATCACTGGAGCAGAGATGACCGGAGCTCTCCCCATCAAGGGGATCGCTGGATTCGGGACTTGGGAATCGGGTTGGGCGTTGACCTTCCAGTTGATGGACTTTGAGCCTAGGATCGCCATTCTCTCGGGCATCGGCGTCCATTTAATCAGCAACGTATTCGAGTACTCCCTCGGCATACTCAGCATTCTCGTGTTGACTCTGCCTTTTCTATATCGCAATAAGGAGAAACAGAATTGACCCACATATCTTTTGAGAATCATTTCTTTCTCCAGGACTCAGATTTCCGCAGAATATTGGATATAGCTCTCTCACGGGGCGGTGATTTTGCTGAGATCTTCCTCGAGCACAGGACATTCAGCCTGATCAACATGGAAGAGGATATTATAAAGGACACCTCTGAAAGCATAAGCTTAGGTTTGGGGATCCGCGTGATCTCCGGTGAAAAAACAGGATATGCATACACGAATGACATGGCCGTCAAAAAGGTGGATCGGGCCGCCCGCACGGCTGCTTCTATTGCAGCGGGAGGTCCGGCTCGCAACTCTGCCCCCCTCTCTCCCACTCCACTCCCCCATAATATTTACACGGTCCTCGACCCGGCCCATAAAAGGCTGCTGAAAGATAAGATCTCCCTTGTAAGTCGAGCTTATGACGCTGCACACAAATTCGATCCCAAAATCAAAAAAGTGAAGGCTTCGCTCGTCGATCATATTCAGCATGTGCGGGTCATAAATTCCGAAGGCCTCGACATAACCGATGGAAGGCCACTCATCAAATTGGTCTGTCTTGCTGTCGCCGAACATGCCGGCAAACGCGAGGGAGGGTACTGTGGAGGGGGCGGCAGAGTCGGACTTGAATACTTCAAGAATGTATTGACTCCCGAGGAAATCGGCCAAGAAGCGGCTGAAGAATCCCTCCATCTACTGGAGGCTATTCTCCCCCCAGCCGGAGAAATGCCTGTCGTCCTTGCTCCCGGACATAGCGGAGTTTTGATCCACGAAGCAGTGGGCCATCTCCTCGAGGCAGACTTCAACCGGAAAAAAACATCCATATTCTGGGATAAGATGGGCACTCAAGTGGGCCTTCCAACATTGACGATCTATGATGATCCCTTGCTGCAGAGCTTTCGTGGCTCTTACAACATGGACGACGAAGGGACGATCCCCGAAAAAACTCCCCTCATCGTCCAAGGAAAGCTCGTCGGTCTTCTTCAGGATAGGCTTTCCTCCAGATTAATGGGTTTGCCTTTGACCGGACATGGCCGGAGACAGGATTACACGTGTATCCCTATCCCAAGGATGAGCAACACATATATCGACAAGGGTGAGTACGATCCGGAAGAGATCATAAAATCCGTGGGCAGGGGATTTTACGCTCTGAAATACCAAGGAGGGCAAGTGGAAGATTCAGGAAAATTCACATTCTCCGTGAGTTCGGGATATCTCATCGAGGATGGGCATCTAACTTCGCCCGTCAAGCAAGCCACTCTCATCGGGACGAACATAGAGATCCTCCATAAGATCGAAAAAGTGGGCGCAGACCTCCGATTCGGGTTTCAAACAGGAACCTGTGGAAAGGAGGGCCAGGCAGTGCCCGTAACGGACGGGTGTCCCACACTCAAAATAACTCAGATGACAGTGGGTGGACAATAATGACTGGAATAAAAGCCAATTCTTCAATGAACGCACTCGGTGAAAACCTTGTGCAAAAGGGACTATCACTCGGTGCTGACGAGGTCGAAGTCACTATCCTGGAGG
>JASFEP010000082.1:0-13492 GCA_050124775.1 Candidatus Aminicenantota bacterium | reverse complement strand
ATCGAAAAACACTTCCGATAAACTCGAGAGAGAGGATGCTTGGCGTAAGCCAATTCTATTTTTTCGAGCAAGTACATTATTGACTCACAAAAATAGAATTGGCTTACGCCAAGCATCCTCTCTCTCGAGTTTATCGGAAGTGTTTTTCGATCGAACACAAAATCGGAGTAGTCCTAGATTTAACCTCTTCCGATGAGAAAGGGGAAGTAAAATTCACCCTGAAAATCATCCTTAGAAGCGATTGATTATGTGTAGGATATCTGCCACAATGGGCGCGAAATGGATTTGACAAGAAGTCTCGAGAAGATCCCTGACTCAAAAAAAACGACTGCGCGGAAGCAAGAGCGTTTTTTCGAACTGTCGGTGCCTGTACTCATTTCAGGATCTGACGCCAAAGGAAAGGAATTCGAGGAGCGGACCAAGATATCGTCCATAAGCTCTCAAGAAGCTTCTTTTTGGCTCAAGACTAAAGTGACCATAGGCAGCAGGATCAATATGTGTCTTCAAATTCCAAAAACACTGATACTTGAATCTCACCTGAACCTTTTGATTTCGGGTGAGGTCATCTATGTTCAATCAGAGATAAACAGCCCTAAGAAACAGCTTGCCATCATCCGACTCGACCGCTCTTATAAGATCCAGAGTACCTCTTAGTATTATTCGTCCGCTCCCCCTCCCCAGTATTTCTTATCAAGACTTTTCTCATCAGAAATTTTGGTAGATATCCCTAAATCAGTGATATCGAAAATCGCATTGCCCTATCGAGCCTTCCAATCAAGTCATGGGGAAAACCGTGAGAAGAGCATCCCGAGGCCATGGCATATCTCCTGAGGGAAGATGTGAGGAAAGGCCCCATGGCCAAGCGAAATTTACTCGCTGGGGAAAACTGAGAAGGCTTATAAAATCACTCATTGGACAACTCTGAAGGTCATGCTTCACGCTTTAAGAGACACTTCTATGAAGATGAAGTTTCTTGACATAAAAATTTTGTTCTTATAACATATCCTCGAAAATGAAGGTGAATGAAAAATAAGGGGGAAAAAAGAAGAGATAGCGATGACTAATAAGAAATCTCAAGAATCCGATGCAAAAAAAATTAGTGTTCTGATCTATTGCACTTCCGATCTGATCCTCTCGGGAATTTTAAAGGCCATCGACGCAGATAAAGAACTGGAAGTTTTGAATATCGAGAAAAGTACGATCGAATCGTTTTTAGATTCCATAAAAACGCTTCGTCCGAACATTGTTTTGTTCGCAAATTCCGAGCCATTGCCTAATATTCGAGAGATATGTAAAGCCATCAGGGATATTTCAGAAGAGGACACAAAATCACAGCTCATGCTCTTGGGCAACATTCCATCTCATGAAGAAGTCGTAAGTCTCATGAATGTGGGTGTTCGGGGGTATTTCGACCTGAATGATCCATCCAACCAGCTTCCGGAAGCCATACGGATCATCCACAAAGAGGAAATATGGCTGCCCAGAGATAAAATGAGTAGTATCATGGACCGGATCATCTCAGTCGTGGGGCGTGATCTCAAAGAAAAAACGCTCGATCAGCTCACTCCTACAGAATTTCAAGTCCTCAGACTCATCGGCCAGGGAAAAAGCAATGATGAGATCGCCTCAGCCATGTTCATCAGCAAGAACACCGTCAGATCCCATATCAAAAGTATTTACGCGAAACTTGACACACACAGTAGGCTCCAGTTGGCACTGTACGCAATAAATTCTGCGCTCTTTTAGAGTATTGGAGATAGAGGAACCATGAAAAAAGAATCACAAAAATCAAACGACGAAAAAAAGGCAAAAACCATCCTTCCTCGTATAGACCGGGATGCAGACCGCCGCCAAGAATGGCGCTTTGAACTTCCTCTGTCCGCCATCGTAGAGGGAACTCTCCCGGAAGGATCGAAATTCAAAGAAGAGACCATACTCGAAAACATCAGCTCAGGGGGAGCTTACTTTTCGCTGGAATCTGGCATCACCGTTGGATCCAAACTTAACCTTGTCATCGAAATCCCGAGCAAAGTCACCGGAGGGAAAAAAACCAAACTGTGTCTCGGTGGCCTTACAGTTCGCCTCCAAAAGCTCGATAAGGAAGGGAAAAAACAGGGTATCGCTCTCAGTTTTGATGAAGACTTCCAGTTCCAGGACGAAGAGAAATAGCATAGCTTAAACTTTAGCCCGAAATCCTGCTCAAGACACATTGTTATTATGTTGATCGTTGCTCTCACAGGAGGAATCGCTTCGGGTAAAAGTGTGATTGCACAAGTCCTCGAAGAACTCGGGTGTTACATTCACCATGCGGATCTCGTCGCCAGAGATCTCATGAAACCAGATAAACCTGCGTGGAGGTCCGTCGTCGCCCATTTCGGCAACGATATCCTCAACCCTGACAGGACGATCAACCGTTCGAAATTGGGCGAAATCGTGTTCTCCAATAAGAATGAGAGGTTATTCCTCAACAGCATTATTCATCCCCTCGTTTTCGAAAAGAAAAAGGAGATCATTCACAATCTGAGAGAAGCGGGTGTTTATAAAATCTTTATATCCGAAGCCGCATTGACGATAGAAGCGGGATTTGCCGACTTTTTCGATAGGATAATCATCGCGATTTGCAATAAAGATACACAAATAAAACGTTTGATGCAGCGGGACACCATCAGCCGTCAGGATGCGCTACAAAAAATCCAGAGTCAATGGGATCCCGAAAAAAAAGCGGGATTTGCCGACTACCGGATCGATACCTCAGGAGATATCCAAGATACGATAGAGCAGACAGAGGTTGTCTTTCGAAATCTCATGATGGATTACCAACTCTTATACAGACGCTGATTTTAGTGACGCAGCGAGGAGCGGGATCATGATCTCATGGTGGCCGATAAAGTAAAACCCGTCTTTTTTATTCACCAAAGGCCTGCGAACGACATTCTCATTGGGACGATAATGGAGATTGAAATCGAACACAGCCGTGGAAAATTTCTGTAGTGTTTTGCCTTTATTCCTTACCAAAGACACAGCTTTGAGGAAGACTTCAGGAAGAACGACCGCGGATCCGATATTTACATACACTCCTCCCCCCTCCAGCCTTTCGACCAGGGAACAAAACAGAAAAAAATCATCGATCGAGGTTTTGCCCACAGCGGCTCCATCGACGTCGGGATGACAATGGATGATATCCGTCCCAAGAGCGACATGAACGGTCACAGGAATACTGAGGTCATAAGCGCTGGACAGCAAACTGAGGTCCTTATGAGGAAAATCGGAAGAAGAGATCATTTTTCCCACAGCTTCCCCCAATCCCAGATTTTTTTTCGATCCCTCTGTGACCGCAGCATTCAACAGCTCACCTGTCTCCTTCGCCATTCCAAACCGCCCATCTTTGATCTGAGCCGAGACATCTTCTGATGTCTGACCGATGTAAGCGATTTCGAAATCATGAATGATCCCAGCGCCATTGAGAGCTAAGGCGCTGATCCAGCCAGATTCCATCAGATCGATGAGAATGGGATTGAGGCCCACTTTTATCACGTGTGCCCCCATGGCAAAGATAATGGCTTTCTTCCCTCTTTTGGCCTTTTTTGTTTTTTTAATAAAGGTTTTGAAATCCTTCCCGGCTAAAATATCTGGGAGGCTGTCGATAAAGGATGGGATCGTATTGTCTCCAGAGAGGACTTTGGCAAAGGATTCGGTGGTAACCTTGCTATTTCTCGCTTTAAGAGTATAGGTTTTGATTTTATCTGGGAAAAGGGGCTTGATCTTGTATTTAGTCATGAGTATCTCTCCCGATGAAGCGATTCAAAATAACCTGAACATAGCTGACGAGAAAAATTAAGGAATGGAGTGATGGAGTTCCGGGATTACACAAGTTAAGTGAGGTGTTTGAGATCCTGACCGGGTCTGAATTTGATCCGTTTCCCCTTTTTTATCTTGATTTGCTTTTTTCTTCGGATATCCCGCCCATATCCGGTTTTTTTATCCACAACTTTTAAGCTGGCAAATCCTCTGATCTCGATTTTTTCATCGTTGACAAGAGCTTCTTTCAAAGACGCCAGGATCGTTTCTACGATGAGTAATGATTTGGCCCTACTGAATTCCGAATTTTCTTCGATAGCGAGGGCAATATCATTCTTGATCATCCGAATCTCCTTTGCCCTAATATATTTAATTTATTGAAAATAAAAAGTCAACAGGTTTTTTTCATTCAAAAAAACAGGATCATTCAGTGAATTCGAAAGGAGGACCTACTCCCACTAGACGTTGGCAAATTCATTGTTCAACTACACGCGTTGTATCCACATTCGCCTTCTCTCGTGTATTCTGATCATCGGCCAACAGGTACAGAAAGGGCATGTTTTTCTGCTTTATCTGACTTGCCTCTTCAAGATTCACAGGGAGCCCTTTCTTAGACACAGAATACACACGAAGGGACAATCAGAAGAATTGCTAATAAGAATCTTTTATCCCTCGCTGATTTTCATTTTGGACTGGGCTACATGCGCACTCAAGGCTAACGAGAATTGCATTGACTTGAACGGAGTGCCTATCTATAATGAAATCAAGGTGAAAAAATATTTATTTCCTATGATCCTCATTGTTTTCCTCACAACTCTGAGTTACGGATCCATCATAAAGATCACCGTAGATGCTCCCATTCACCCCATAACTTCAGAATATATTCTCAAATCCCTCGAAAAAGCGGATAGAGAAAACGTAAGTCTTATCATAATCTCTCTCAATACGCCGGGGGGATTGGATACATCGATGAGAGAGATTATCGAGAAGATTCTTAGCACAGAAACTCCGGTTGTAGCCTATGTAAGCCCCAGCGGAGCTCGTGCCGCATCCGCAGGATTTTTTATAGGTGTTGCATGCGATCTCTTCGTCATGGCTCCTGGAACCAACACAGGTGCCGCCCATCCCGTAGGCGTTTCGATAACAGGACAGCAGATGGACGAGACCATGTCCGATAAAGTCACCCACGATGCAGCCTCATATATTAAATCCATCGCTGAAAAAAGAGGCCGAAACACACGAATGGCCGAAGACGCCGTAAGGGAAAGTCTTTCCTATACAGAGAAGGAAGCTCTCGAAGGAGGCCTCATAGATCTAGTTGCTAAGGATATCCAAGAGATTATCGATTTTTTCCACAGCAAAACAATCCAGAAATTCGATGGAACGGAGAAGATTCTGGATCTCAAGGACGATGAGATCATCGACCTGCCCATGACAGCCAGACAAAAGTTCCTTCTCACCATTTCCAACCCTAACCTGGCTTACATCCTGCTTATGCTGGGATTGTTAGGGCTCTATTTTGAATTCTCGAATCCTGGAGCGATCCTACCTGGAGTTCTGGGGGGGATATGTCTTCTTCTCGCTATCTTTTCCTTCCAGATTTTACCCATCAATTATGTCGGCTTGATCTTGATATTGCTTTCCATAGGTTTGTTCATTCTTGAACTCAAGGTTCAAAGCTATGGCATTCTATCTGTAGGAGGAATCCTAGCTATGGTTATAGGATCCATCATGCTCATCGACGCCCCGATCCCTGAATTGCGTCCGAGCCTCAGCTTCATCATTCCCGTGGCGATCGGACTTTCATTGATCTTTCTGTTTTTAATTATACTGGCCGTGCGCGCCCATATGAGAAAAGCTGCTACCGGAAAGGAAGGCCTTGTCGGTGAAATCGGCATCGCCCGGACCGCACTGAATCCTGAAGGCAAAATCTTCGTCCATGGGGAGATCTGGGACGCCGAAGCAGAGGAAGATATCCCACAGGGTGCAAAAGTAAAAGTCATCGAGGTGTTTGCGAACCTTAAACTCAAGGTCATCAAGGCATAGACTTTTTTATAGCTCTTTATTCCCTCTTGTGGTATAAAACAAACAAGAGACAAAAAGCTAAAATAACATGGGGATCTAGGAGACAAGAGATATCCTTGGCTCCCCAATGAGGAGGCAAAATGATAACTTTTCCAGTCATCGTCGCTGCGCTCATCATTCTCTATCTCCTGAATGCGATCAAAATCCTGAGAGAATATGAAAGGGGCGTGATCTTCCGTTTGGGTCGCGTGCTGCACAAACCTAAAGGCCCTGGTTTAATTTTCGTGTTTCCTCCGATTGACCGGATGGTGAGAGTCAGCTTGCGCATCGTGGTCATGGATATTCCGCCTCAGGATGTCATCACCAAAGACAACGTTTCGGTCAAGGTCAACGCGGTTGTTTATTTTCGCGTCATGGATCCGCAAAAAGCAGTCCTTGAGGTCCAAGACTATCTTTTCGCCACATCCCAATTGGCCCAAACAACATTGAGAAGTGTTCTCGGTGAAGTCGAGCTCGATGAGCTGCTTTCAGAGAGGGAAAAGTTGAACCTTCAGCTCCAAGAGATCATCGATAAACACACCGATCCTTGGGGAATCAAAGTCCAGCTCGTCGAGATGAAGCACGTTGATCTCCCAGAAAATATGGTCAGAGCCATCGCTAAACAAGCAGAGGCAGAGAGAGAAAGAAGGGCAAAAGTTATCCACGCCGAGGGTGAATTCCAGGCCGCAGATAAGCTAAAACAGGCCGCAGATGTGATTTCAGGGAATCCTCAAGCTTTGCAACTCAGGTTTTTGGGCACGCTCAATGAAGTTGCCACAGAAAAAAATTCCACGATTATTTTCCCCTTACCTATTGACTTGATCAGTGCTTTTGTGCAAGAAAAAAAGAAAACTTAAGAATGCAGGAAAATGACGAACAAAGATTATAGAGAACTTCAGCTTTCCAGCTCTCAACTCGTATTGATTTTTATCGCGATCCTTGCTCTCGGTGTGGTGATATTTTTATTAGGCGTGTCTGTGGGGAAAAAACAGGCGCAAATCACCGATACCACCCAATTCGCATCCGAACCCCTCACGGAAAAGGTCGTCGAAGAAAAACCGGAGCCGATTGCAAAGCCGGAGGAACAGGCAGGAGAAACAGAGAAGCCTTCAGAGCAACCCAAAGACGCCATCCAGCAAGAACTTGCCTCCCATCAGAAAGTCAAGGAAGAAACAAAAGCAAAACCTGCCCCTATTCCAAGAAGCAGTGGCTATTACATCCAGATCGGAGCATTCAAGAACAGGGATTCCGCTTATTCAATGGCAGAAGAACTGAAGGATCAGGGCTATCCCGCTCAGGTTTTCGACCCCTCTCCTTCGGACACAAATCCTCTTTACAAGGTTCGTGTAGGAGGCTATGAAACTAGGGCCCAGGCTGAAGCAGAATTGGACAAACTTGCCCAAGCTCAGGGAAAACAAAAATCCGACTATTTTATTTGGCGACGCTGAGTTCCGTGATTCCCGATCTGCGCGATCAATCCTTTGTGTCCTATTCTGCAGTCCAAAACGGATAAACCGGAGATCTTTTTGCTGTGAGGCAGGAATACATGAAGATCAGGGCCTCAGACATTTTCTGGGTCGTTCTAAGTGGGGCAACAACTGCACTCGCTTTTCCCAAGTTCAACCTGGCCTTTTTCTCCTGGATCTCTCTCATACCCCTTTTTTTCGTACTGTCAAAAAAGACACCGGGGAAAGGTTTTTTGACCGGTTGGATAGCAGGCACCTTCTTTTATGCCGTACTTCTGTACTGGATCCCTGCTGTCCCCGCCCACTATGGAGGCCTTTCGATCCCCACCAGCATCCTCATTTACGTTGGCTTCGTGTGTTTCCTTGGGTTGACATGGGCTGCCTTCTCCCTGTGTTTTACAAAGATACACAATTCATTCCCGGTTCTGAGTTTTTTTCTCGTTCCTTTCTTGTGGGTGTCCTTTGAGCATATTATCACTCACATCCTGACGGGATTCCCGTGGGGCCTTCTCGGATACGGCCAGTACAAAAACCTGTATTTCATCCAAATGGCTTCGATTACGGGCATCACCGGACTTTCTTTCGTACTTGTGCTCTTCCAAAGTTTTTTCGTACTCTCCATGAAGCTCGGGAAAAAGGCCCCCTTCTTTGCAGCCCTTGCACTGGTTATACTCATCCATGTCAGCGGATTCGTGAACATCAGGGATATTCAGCCGGGAAAGGATTCTTTCTCTGCCGCCGTCATCCAAGGCAATGTCTCTTCGGACATCCAATGGGGAAATCTTACATTCGAGGAGGTCGAATCCCTTTTTAATCAACACTTGCGTTTAAGCCGTGAGGCTTCACTCAAGAACAATGATCTGATCATTTGGCCTGAGTTTTCAGTGCCGCTTTGTTTCGGATGCCCCTACGGGATTTATCAAGAATTCAAAAACAGGCTTTACCAATTCGTTCAGGAAAGCAGTTGCACTCTGCTTCTCGGTACAAATGAAAAAGCAGAAAAAGAGGGCGGCACAGAATACTACAACACTTCGCTCCTCCTGAAACCCGATCTCTCTCAAAGCCAGTACCACAAAATTCATCTCGTTCCCTTTGGAGAATACACGCCATACAAAAAAATATTCGGATTCATATCTCGTGTGACTCACGCCATAGGCGACATAACTCCTGGAGATAAATTTGTGCTTCACGATTACAAAGGCAACAAGTTTGGCACCCCCATTTGCTACGAAATTATATTTCCGGATTTGGTCCGAAAATTTACCAAAAATGGAGCTCACTTCCTTGTCACGATCACCAACGATGGTTGGTATGGGAAAAGCTCAGCCCCCTATCAACATTTCTCCATGGCTGTTTTAAGAGCCGTGGAGAACAGGCGCTTTCTTCTCAGAGCAGCGACGACCGGCATCAGCGGTATCGTCGATCCCTATGGGAGGATTCTCTCTCGTTCTGAACTGATGACTCAGACGATGCTTTACAACAATATAACCCCCTTACAAAAACAAACAATGTACACAAAACTCGGCGATGTTTTGCCTTTAATCAGCTTGACTTTGGCCTTCATTTTCCTTATTCTTGCCGTCATAAAGAGGCCCAATGAACGACCATGATCACTCCCCCGAAAAGGATCTTTCCGCAATGCAGGAAAGAAGTAAAACATTGCTTGTAAAATTCGAGGAATTACGAGGTTTTCTTTGACCTCGATCCAAAATCTACAGAGCTTGAGTCCATCGAAAAAAAACTCGCTGATCCCGAAATCTGGAACGATCAACAGAAATCTTTAGCCCTGCAGCAACAAAAGAAGCGATTGGAACGCGAGATCCAATCGCGCTCTTCAGTAATCGAGAAGAAGGAGGAGCTCGAGGTCTTGCTGGAACTGGTCGAAGAGGGGGAAAACATCCAGGATGATCTTATGAAGACTCTGGATTCGTTCGAAGACATGCTGGAGCAAACAGAGCTGCAAGGCCTTTTCATAGATTCCGATGATATTCGAAACGCAATTTTGACCATCCATCCGGGGGCGGGAGGGACCGAATCCCAGGATTGGGCAGAGATGCTCTTACGAATGTACATAAGGTACGCAGAAAGGAAAGGATACAAAACTGAGTTATTGGATAGTCAACCCGGAGAGGAAGCCGGTCTCAAAAGCGCGACACTCCGCATCGAGGGTGACTATGTCTTTGGAAACCTGAGCCAAGAGTCGGGCGTTCACCGGTTGGTCAGGATATCCCCTTTCGATGCGAATAAAAGGCGACACACATCTTTCGCAGCAGTTTTTACGTATCCAGAGATCGAAGAGGACATCGAGATAGAGATAGGTCCAGAAGACCTCCGCATCGACACGTACAGAGCATCCGGCCGGGGAGGCCAACACGTAAACGTCACGGACTCGGCTGTGCGGATCACTCATCTGCCCACCGGGATCGTTGTTCAATGTCAGAATGAAAGATCTCAACACAAAAATAAGGCCAGTGCCATGAAGGTGCTCAAATCCCGACTCTATGAATTGGAAAAGAAGCGCAAGCGCGAAAAACTCGATAAACTCGAAGATACAAAGGGTGAGATCGCCTGGGGAAACCAGATCCGGTCATATGTGCTCCATCCTTACCGCATGATCAAAGACCTCAGAACAAACGTAGAAACGGGGAATGTGGATAGGGTGCTGGACGGAGATCTGGATGATTTTATTAAAGCATGCCTTCTTTTACGCAAAGGTCATAAATCATAAGCGCGAAACCTTTTTTTGGCTAAGTTTCGCGTTTTTTAAGTTCGTCCCAAATCGCGTCCATCTCATCGAGATCGGTCTGATCGAGGCTTTTTCCCCTTGCCAGCAATTCCTTTTCGAGAGATTCGAACCTCTGCATGAATTTGTCATTGGCTTTCTTCAGGGCAATCTCCGGATTGAGACTCAGATGCCGCGAAACATTCACCAGAGCGAACAAAGCATCTCCGATCTCTTGAAACATCTGCCCTCTCGCACCTGATTTTATTGCTTTCTCCAACTCAGAGACCTCCTCCTTGACTTTTTCGAGAGCATCTAAGGGTCGATTCCAATCAAAACCACAGGAAGAGACACGCGATCCGATCTGATAGGCTGAGTGCAGAGCCGGAGCCAGTTTGACGATCCCATCGAATATTGACAGCCTTTTCTTCTCCTCTTTTTTTCCTTGATTCCACGCATCAATGACCTCTGAAGCAGTGGCGACGTCCCTGTTTCCAAAAACATGCGGATGCCGACGGATCATCTTCTGATTGATTTTATCCACGACATCGGCCATTGTGAATGCTTTTTTTTCTTTATAGATCCTCGCCAAAAAGACGACTTCCATCAAAACATCACCCAATTCTTCGGCAACGGAAGGGGCATCTCCGGAAAGGATCGCATCGAGGGCTTCATAAACCTCCTCGAGGAAATAATTGGATATAGTGTGCTCGTCCTGTTCTTTATCCCAGGGACATCCGTCCTTTCCCCGTAAGGTATCCAGAATCAAGACCAATTGTTCAAATTTTTGACCCGCAATTTTTGCATCTTCCATCTGAAGCTTCCTTGAATTTGTTTTGAATTTGTTATAATATTTGTTTCCTACGCAATCAAATTATCTGAAACTTTAATAAAATTCAATCACAACCCCTCGTTTTCATAACAGGAAGAGTTAGAGGAGAAAATGACCGAAAAAACCAAGAAAAATGAAAGCCCTGAGTCTAAAGGAAAAAAATCAACAGAGAAAAGGAAAGAGAAACAACCACCCAAAAAGAAACCCAAAAAAGAGGTAAAAAAAGAGGCAAAACAGAAAGACACGACAGAGACAAAACAAGATAAGACAGAACCCAAAAAAATCTTGCCGCCGCTTGATTTCAGCTCCTTAGTTCTTCCCTTTTTCACCCAGGCAATGATCGAGCTCGGAGGAACGGAGGATCCCGAAGCGAAAAACACCGAAGAAAATCTCAAACTCACGCAAAGACTCATCGATCTGCTTGATATGCTCAAAGAAAAAACAGAAGGCAATTTAAAATCCGAAGAGGCTATCTTCTTGGACCAGTGCCTTCACCAACTCAGAATGGCATATATGGAGAGGGCAAAGATCATAAATCTGTAGATCTATGAAGATCATAACAAACGGCAAAGATTTTCCCTCTCTTCCCAAAAACACCTCTGTCGCCATCGGGAATTTTGACGGCGTTCACTTGGGTCACCAGAAGATTCTGAACGTCCTTACCGATCAAGCGAAAAAGAGGGACCTCCTACCTGTCGTTTTGACCTTTTCACCACACCCCAAAAAAGTTGTGGGCAAGGGGAAGATCCACATGCTTCAATCCTTGGATCAGAGACTACGAGAGGTAAGCCGTTTTCCTGTCTATGCAGCGTTCATACTCAATTTTGATAAAAGACTGGCCAACCGTTCAGCCCGAGATTTTATAGAGAATATTGTTCTCAAACCCCTCAAGGCCCGACAGATCATCGTAGGCGAAAATTTTTGCTTCGGAAGGAAACGGGAGGGCTGCACCGCAACCCTCAAAGATCTCGCACCAAAGCTTGGCTTTCATGTCAGGTCCATCCCGCCTGTTTTTGTGGATGGAGTCGTTGTGAGCAGCAGCAATATCCGTAAGCTCTTGTGGGAAGGGAAAGTCGATAAGGCAGCGATCCAACTGGGAAGATATTACGAGATCGAAGGAGACGTGATCAAAGGAAAATCAAGGGGAAAAACGCTCGGTTTTCCCACAGCCAACATCCAGACTCCGAACGAGATCACACCGAGCGGCGTATTCCTCTCACAGGTCACTATCGACGGAACGGATTATCCATCTCTCACGAACATCGGTACGTGCCCGACATTCCAGCAGCAAGACAGAAATATCGAAACTTACATTCTGTCTTTCAGCAGCGATCTCTACGGAAAAAAAATTCGCATTCGATTCCTTAAAAAGGTCCGAGATGAGATCCATTTCGATTCCCCAAAAGCCTTAACCGATCAGATCCAAAAGGACATTTACGCTGCTGAGGCTTATTTTAATTCCCGAAGGACCGATGATTCCTGACGCAGTAGGCAACCTTCTCCTCCTCCTTTCTGGGAAGAGTTTTTTCGGCCCCTCGTTCGAAGTTGTTGATCATCAGAGATATAAAACTCCATCTTGAGTGGAGGATCGCTTATTGACATTTTGTCGGAAATAAGGCATTTTTTTTACGCTAACACCCCTTTCATGACGCGGTTGAATCTAAAAGTCGCTGAATTTCAGGGAATTGCCAAAGCAGGAGTGGAATAATGGAAGACAAGATCAAAGCTAAGGTCATGGACGCCCGAAAGATCAAAAGATCCCTCCAACGAATGACAACAGAGATCACTGAACGGAACAGAAACTTAAAAAATCTGGTGATCGTCGGAATAAGAACCAGGGGAGTCTATCTCGCGAAAAGGGTGAGCAAGCTCATCAAAGCACAGGAGGGGATCGATGTTCCCATCGGTGTCCTGGATATCACCCTATACCGAGACGATTTCTCTAAGTTGGAAGCTCAGCATATGGTCAAGAAGACAAAGATAGACTTTTCTGTCGCAAAAAAAGATGTTCTTCTCGTTGATGATGTGCTTTTCACAGGGAGGACGATCCGGGCAGCCATGGACAGTCTCATCGACCTGGGCAGGCCCAAAACCATCCAGCTTCTTGTTCTCATCGATCGTGGACACAAAGAACTTCCCATTCGCGCGGATTATGTGGGAAAAGTGCTTCCCACTTCAAAAAGAGAAATCGTACAGGTCCACCTCAAAGAGATCGATGATTCAGACAAAGTTCTTATCACAGAGCCCGGAGGGATCAAATAGCGCAGAACCTTACAGGAGAAAATTTTGGCCTTTAGGCACAAACATCTCTTAGGCATCAAATATCTGTCCCGCCCCAACATTCAAACAGTGCTCGATACAGCGGAGTCGATGCGCGAGATATCTACGCGCGAAGTGAAAAAAGTACCGGCTCTGAGAGGAAAAACGATCATAAACCTTTTTTATGAACCAAGCACAAGAACGCGATGTTCCTTCGAGCTTGCGGCAAAAAGACTCAGCGCAGATATCATGAATTTCAACAGGCAGACAAGCAGTATTGTCAAAGGCGAAACACTGAAAGATACAGTCCTCAATCTTGAAGCCATGAAGACCGATGCCATAATTATTCGT
>JASFEP010000081.1:0-13503 GCA_050124775.1 Candidatus Aminicenantota bacterium | reverse complement strand
ACTAGGAAGAAGAAAGACTAAGGCGAAGGAGGAGGAGAAATAATCTCACCTCACTAATCTAGATTTGTTTTGACAAGCTTTGTCAGGTCGAGTATTGGTTATCCCACATGAATTCAGTATGCTGTCCCCCGAAAGATCTGGATTAGATGGGGATCCATTTGTTGAGCGAGGTGAAATAGAGGCCGCATTCTTTGACGTTTTCGCCGGTGATTTCCGCCCAGTATTTGCTGTAGAGTTTGACCTGAGGGGTGTAATAGTCGACATAATCCTGGAGGTCGTCGCTGATTTCATCCGTCTTGTAATCCGCGATCACCCAGCCGTCAGCCTCCAAAAAAACGAGGTCGATGGCGCCAGAGAGGACAACTGGAAGCTCACCTTCACCGCCGAGATCCATTTTTGACGTCCCTATAGAAAACGGCACCTCGAAAAACCTCGTCTTGGCCTGCATCGCTCTATTCCAGAAGGGAGATTCGCAAATACTCTTAACGAGCGCCGTGAGTGCCGCCTTCTCTCTGAGGTCTCTCTCTTCAGCGGCCAAAGCATTTTCGATGAGCCAATCTCTGTCGACGTCCTTTCCTTTTCCTATGGCGTCGAGCACGCTGTGAACCACTCTCCCCCAGCTCATGCCCAATCCGCCCCGATGCCGCTCGGGAACATCCACGCCCTCCTTGGCGAGCGATGTCACTGTCTCCACCCGATAGGAGGCGCGATTGACGCCCGCGACTTTTTCTTCGAGGCCGATTCTGGCTTTCTTCAGCTCGCCTTTTTTAACGACAAGCGTCTCCCTCTCCTTGAACATCTCCCCCGCAGGGATTTGAAGCTCCGGGATCTCTCCAAGCGAATCATCCAAGACCGCCCACGCCCGTCTCTCATCCGAAATAAAAGGATATGCACTGACAACGACAATGTTCCGCGCACGCGTGGCCGCGACATACATAAGCCGCATCTCCTCGGCCGACCGGTATTCTTTTTCATCACCCACGACATCATGCCACCCCACCGGCTGTGAAAGCCTCTGGGACCGGTACCATCCCCTTTTCTCGAAAAGAAAATAGCCTCGTGGGCCTTTCTCATCCACCCGTACGATGTGTTTATCGGGCTCGTGAGGCTTCATCCCCACAGGATTTGCCAGAAATACCACCGGCGCTTCCAAACCTTTGGCCTTGTGAAGGTTCATCAACCGCACGGCATCCGTCCGCCCGGGCATCAGGCTCATTTCTTCGATCTCATACAGGGAAGTCAACTCATCCATGAACTCCACCAAACCCGAAAACGACGTCTCCCCTTCCCTTTCCCGTCCGCGCAATATCTCGAGGAGTTTGAACAGATTGCCGGCTTTGCTGCTCCCCATCTCTGCCGATACCATGTAATTGATTATTCCCGAGGCCTCGAAGATCTTATCGAGCACGGTCGAAGCCGGATACGCTTTGGTCCATTCCCACCACTGCCTGAGCGTCTGCAAACTGGCCGCAACTCGATCGTCCTTATCGACCTTCCCCTTGTCGAACCTCTGCAAAAAAGAGAATCGTCCGCCCCTCCGCTTGAAATTGAGGAGTTCGTTGTCGCTTGCGCCGAAGAAAACGCCCCTGAGAGCGGCCACGGTGTAGATCGGATTCTCAGGATCGTTCAGCGCCTTGGCCAGGTTGACGATCTCCCTGATCTCTTCCGATTCGCCGAACGCACCGCCCCCCGTGATCTCGAATGTGATGCCTCTCTCTTCCAGAGCCCGCGCATAGATCTGCATGTGTTTTTTGTAGCGGAAAAGAAGCAGAAAATCCGATGGGCTCGCCTCGGGTTTAAGGCCTCGCGCACGCTCTCTCCGGCTTCTGGCAAGCCGCAAATTCCCCTCACACGCCCATTTGATATAATCTCCTATCCTATCGGCATCGAGATGTGCGATTTGCGCCTGATTATGCCTCCCCACCCTGGGGACGATGATCTTATACACTCCGGATCGAGTCCCCTTCACCTCAGGTCTCAACGTATTGAGAGGAGCATAGGCCGCCTGGAAACGCGTAAATTTTGGCGGAAAGACCTGCTTAAACACAGGATTCACCCAATCCCTCAGGCTGTCCATCGAGCGGAAATTGGCTGTCAGGGGCAAAACTTCCCCGCCGGCTTGTTCGATCTGTTTCTTGACCAGGTTATATGTGTCGATATCCGCCCGGCGGAAGCGAAATATCGACTGCTTGGGATCCCCCACAAGAAAGAGCGAGCCTGGACGCGGGTCGAGCTTCCGCCAATCGCGCTCTTCATAGTCCGTTCCCGTCAGATAGAGAAGAACCTCCGCCTGGATGGGGTCTGTGTCCTGGAATTCATCCACAAGAATGTGCGTAAATTTCCGGCTGAAATAACGCCTCACCTCCGGGTTTTCCCTGAGAAGACACGATGCCATCATCAGGAGGTCCTCGAAATTCACCCGGGATTGGGATTTGCGCTTTAAGGCATAGTACGCCACTCCCGGCTTCAAGAAATCGAGAATGATCGAATGACGGAATTCCCGCCATTCCCTGACTGCAACTTGAACGACCTGTTCCCTGAAAAGATCGAATTCCTGTTTGTAAGCCTCTGCATCCTCTTTTGTGGGCCAGCTTCCTTTTTTAATTTTGAGGTCTCTGTCGAGAAGTTCGAACGTTTCCATCAGGATTCGGTGGTCGTCGAAGCCCAGGTTTTTCTCCCGCATGAAACACCGCCGCAGGACCAATTGCAATTGGTCGAAACCTATATCCGGCTTCTCGATGGGGACCTTTTTTTTGGCGCTTTTAAGGAAAAGCTCGAGCTGGGATCGATAGCGCCCAAAATCGGGCTCGTTCGGGCTCCCCTCCATGATCTCCACTTCGGGAAAGAGGCATATCGCCGTGAAGGGGTCCTTTAGGTCCTCGGGAGCCAAACCCACATAATCGAGCCTTTCCAGGATGGTTTCGTCCTCCAGCCTGGCTTTCACGAGATAGTCGTACCAGCATTTCTCCCGGTAGATGGCGTCCTCTATCTCCTCCATTTCCTTGAATTCGGGATCGAGAGCGATCTCTATGGGCCTCTCCCTGAGGAGTTTGGCGCAGAAGGAATGGATGGTGCCGATGTAGCACTGTTCGAGATCTTGGAGGGCTGATCGCAGCCTTTTTTTGACGTCAGAATCTTTGGATTCCTGGACTTCGGTCTCGAGTTCCGTCTGGAAGCGCCCCCTGAGCTCAGCAGCAGCCTTCCTAGTAAAAGTGACAGCGGCCAAGGTTTGGATGCGGCATTTCCCCTCCCGCAACAGAGCCAGCATCCTGTCGACAAGGCTTTTGGTCTTTCCAGAGCCCGCTCCGGCCTCGACCAGAAAGGTCTTGTCCAGCTCCTGGACGATTTTATCCCTGGCTTCCTTGTCGATGATCTCTGTCTTTTCCATTCGATCTATCAATAAAAAGGGGATGGTTCTCTTTGTTTAGAAAAAGGTGCCTGGCTCGCTTTTGAATAAAATGGGGACTGCCTCGTTTTTGAGTAAAATAGGGACTGCCTTGTTTTTGAGTAAAATAGGGACTGGCTCGTTTTTGCATCAAATGGGCATTGGCAAGACAAAGGGGACTGCCTCGTTTTTGCATCAAATGGGCATTGGCAAGACAATGGGGACTGGCTCGTTTTTGCGATAGCAAAAAGGTGCCTGTCCCCTTTTCCCTGTCCTTTTCCCTCCACCCCTGGAAAAAGTAGCCTGTCCCCTTTTTTTGCCTTTTTATTCATAGTCTTTCAGCCTCTCGAAAATGCTGAATTCATCCGGGTTGGCTTCTTGTTTTGCTTTGGCTTTGGCCGGGGCATCGGCCGGGCACACCGGCACAAAATCGCAATAATCGCATTTGATGTCGGGATTGACAAGGAAATGCCCCACAGCAAGAATCCACATGAGCTCTTGGAGCAACTCCTTCAGTTTCTTCCTGTCGACGTCATCTACTAGAACTTCCTTGCCTTCTCCCCTCCTCGTCGGGAAATAGTAACCGCTCTGTATGACATGAGGCGCCATTTCAAGGCCCAATTTCCCCAGGATCTGCTCTGCGGCAAAGCTGTAGAGGGCGTGCTGAAGGATTCTTCCTTTTCCGAAGTTTTCCAGCTTGTCATAAGAACTGTAGCTGCCTGTCTTGTAGTCGACTACCCTGTAAAAGTTCGCTCTCAAGCGGTCGATCCTGTCGATTTTTCCCCGAAGCTGCAACGAATGATCTTTATCTATGTCGATGACGGCGGGCTCTTCCATCCCCTCGCCTTTTTCTGTTTTCATGCCGAAGGCCGCCTCGAAAAGAACCGGCTTCACCGGCCTCTCCCGGCCCTCTTCGGCTTTGAGGAAAACCTGGAGAGAATCCATAAGCTCCTGCTTTTCCCTCGCGAAGATTCCCTCCGATGGAGGGGGGATCTCTTCCTTTATCTGGGCGATGAGGTCTTCGGCGATGCCCTCGATCAATGGCCGGTGCACTTTCAGGAACGGGGATTCTTTCCGCTCCCGGAGCTCCTGCATAAATCGATAGAAGATCTTGTGAAGGAGCGAGCCCCGCTGAAGAGCGTCGAGCCACCGCGATTGGTCGTATTCGATCTCGTCCGGTTTTCTCACCCCCAGGACATACTGAAGGAAATAGCTAAATGGGCATGTCGCCAGCCGTTCGAGCCGCGAGGCCGACATCACGATGTCTTTGTTCCACAGGGGATTGAATTCCCTCTCATCGACAGCGACCACCCCATCGAACCAGGTCAAAATATTCGAGGCGCGGCTTTCTAAGGCTTCGATACCCCGGGTGAGATTTGGGAAATTTCTGCGGATGGATTCTCTCCCATCCAGCAATCGGCCATGCACTCCCAATCGAGACAACCACCAATCGATCTCGTCGAACACCTTGCCGAAATCTTCGGGTAAATATCCCGACGCCTCAGGGAGAGCGGAGATCAACGCCGAATAATCCAGGCCTGGATTCCCTTCCACCACCCGGTAGACCTGAAGCAACAGAGATGACGGAAAAGACTGCCGCTCCTCGATGATGTCGTAAGAGGAATAGCTGAAAACGGCTTTGCCCCTCAGAGAAGCCAGAAGAGAACCCATGGCGAAGAGTTTCTCTTTAAGGGCATCGGTCGATGTCGGCAGATCATCGGCGATCGCCTCCCTTTCTTCGTCCAGGAGGATCGGATCCTGATGCCCTGCTCCAGGAAAAGCGCTCTGATCGAGCCCGACAACGAAAGTCATGCCCCTTCCCGAATGTCCTCCGCTCCTGTAGCTTGAAAGATGGATATGTCCCGGCATGGGATAGGATGCGCCCACGCTGATCCCGTCGGCAAGGCTTCGCAGCCATTCGAAGGCCTCGTCTCGAGACACTTTTGCGACAGCCATCTGAGAAACCTCGTTCAATCGTCCCGAAAGCGCGGGAAGGGCCTCACGGTCGAGCTCGTCTTTGATCCGTGAGTACTTCCGGATGAAATTGGCGATTCCATCGCACAGAAGCCCGAGGTCGAACAGTCCTTCCTCATCCTCAGTAGGGATGAGCTTGAAAAACTGCTTTAAGACGTTTTCGATCCATTTGACTTCCCTGATCGAAGCCTCAGCCTGTTCTCGATGAGCGTTTTCTTTATCCTCTTCGTCGAGTTTGGCCCTGCTTTCGATTCCTTTTCGAAGGCTTTCGAGGCGGGAGAGATAGCGGTCCCTTTCCCAGCCGATCATGGCGCTCTTCAAATAGCGGCTGATCTTTTGCGGAGAGGGGCTTTCGCTTTCTTGTTTTCGCGACAGTTTCAGAGAGCCTCCTTCGATCATTCGACAGAAGTCTGTCACCTGATAATTGTTTTCGATCCAGTCGATAAGACCGCGGAACACTGCTCCCGGTGCTGTAAAGGCCAGTGGAACGCCATCCGCATAGGTCACCTTGAGCCCGGCTTTTGCGGACAGGACAAAAAAGATGGACGGATAGGTATCCCCGGGCGGATGGATGATCTCCACCTGGTCTAAGGGAATATTCGCGCGGAATATGCGGCGCAAAACCTCTCTGCACTCGTTGGTGGTTCCGACGGCCTGGAATATATCGACACTGTCGTCATGAAAGGGAGCTGGCGCCTCCTCCGGCGCAAACAACCACGAAAATGGGGACAGGCTACTTTTTTGATTTCCTCTATAAAAAGTAGCCTGTCCCCTTTTTTTATCATCCCAATACCTTCTCGGCCGCTCCAACCCGAAAACAGGCCCCTGCGGTACCAAAATCAATCGATCCCCTGCTAATTTTTCAAGGAATCTTCTCTCCAACCCGCTGATCGTTTGATCCTGCAAGCAGAGATATTTTTTCCTTTCCTCCGCATCCGTTATTCCCTTTGTATCCAACATCTCGAGCGCCAGACTATAAATCCCGGCCAAGTCGACAAACCTTCCCCTCTCCAATGTCTCCTCAAATCTGTCGAGCAGCAGGATGACTTCTCTGCCCTTGTCTTCACCGATGAATTTCCCCGCATCGAGGTCTTTGGCTTCCAAACCTGCTAACCTTAAAGCAGTGATCGACCGCCGGAAGGCCCTCAATACACCGGATGATATCTCCAGATCTCCAAGGTATCTGAGCTTTCCTTCGCCCTTGAGCTCTCTAAATATCTTCTCGACTAAAAATAGAGAGGCTGCCCCCGTGATCTGCCTGAGTTTGCGCTTGGAAAGTTCGGCCCCCACGACCTCATGGGCCAACGATGGCAGCGTCATAAACCGCAGATTCACCCAGGAATGGCCATCGGCCGCCAACCTCTCCCCTATCTGGTGCCCCATCTGATAGGACGGCACCACAAAAATCTTCTCATCAAATATATGTTCCTGGCAGAATTCCGATAAAAATGAAATTAGATTATTCAAGGTCTTGTTTAACTGATTGGGCGCTTATCAAGCTCTCGATTTTAACAATTAAATCCTGAAATGTACGCAATACATACCGTCTGAACTGTTCATCATTCAAATGCGGCAAATGATTCCTAGGCTTTTGGCTCAAAACCCGTTCTACTCCGCTGCTATTTATATCACGAAAATTTTTATTTATGTTTATAACGAACTGTTTTAACCACTTCAGAGGGTAGATTGCTTTAAACTCTGTAAATTCAACGACGATCCTCTCAAATAATACTGAATCTTGGGAGAGGACATCAAAAATATAATAAAGGTCCTTTGATCGCTTTACCTCATTGTTCCTTCGAGAAAAAGTCAATCCCTTTTGAAAAATATAAGCTCCGGGAGTCGGCACTTTGATTTTCATCTTTGATTCATCATCCAATATAAAATCATCAATAACAACTTCAACCGTATTCTCCAACAAAATCGAAAGATATCGGAGTGCCTGGGCGTGAAGTCCATCCTGTACAATGACAACTTCTTCTTTCCCCTCTCCTTTCATATGGGTTAAAAACTCTATCTCCACTTCGTAATCTCCGATTTTTCCTTCATAAGATACGGAGGGAACCTCTCGCATGGACGTGAATTTAATGTGAAATCCGGCATCCATCAACAGTTTATCAAGAGATTTGTTTCCTTTTACCTCCAGTCGTTCTGGAATCACAATATCAATATCTCTCGTCATCAAAGGCATCTTAGTCTTGTCAGAAAGTAAATAATGATAGTAAATCAAAGGCACCCAACCGCCCACAATAACGATATCCGGTAGATACTCGCGCACGATCGCAAGAGTCATAAAAAATTCTTTTTTAAAGCTTTTCATCCCGGTCAGATCTGTCGTTCGATCAATTTTTTTAAGCGCTTATCATAAATATGTTCAGCTTGTTCGAGTCCTCGCAGCGGAAACTTGCAGAGATCCAAGTAAAGTTGAATATCGGAAACCACCCACAATTTCTGAATTTTTTGTTTATCATAGAAAACCGAATGTTTGTAATAAGGAGACACGCATACTAGGTTAGCACCCTTTTCAACCCGGCTCAGATTCAGTTCGCTCACAAAATACTCTTCTTCTGCCTTACCCGAAATGTAAATGTGCACCCTGTCAAAGGCTGCATGAGGAGAAACTAAAAACGCCCCGCTCTGTAAGCCCAAAGCATATTCCAGACGTTCGGGGAGTTCCAAACTTTGTAACTGTTCGATTATTTCTGAAGCAGATTTTGCCATGCAGAAATACTCATGAAAGCTATTTTTTTTAAAATCATAAAAATAAAGCCAGTCTTCCAGGAGAATTTTCGGCTCTTTGAGTTTCGATTTGCCATTCACTTCGATTAAATAGTCTTGATTTTTTAACTCCCTGAACAAACGCGATACATATCCTGGATCCAAATCGAGTTTTTTTGCTAGCTCTCTAACCCCACAAGCTTTATTTTCAACAAGCAAGGCCCGCAAAATAAGTGATGCTTTATCTGAGAATATTCCCCTTCCTTTTCTCTTCTCCGGATAAAGATTGGGAAATCCGACTCTTTCAACGAACAAATTTCCATACTTTAAATAAATATTTCCGGAAAGATCCATAAAATTTATTCCCATTTTTTTGCATGCATCTCTTTTTTGGGGACTAAAATATTTTGAAATCGCAAACGGGATGTACATCGGATGATCCTCAATCGTTGACTTCAAACGCAAGAGGATCTGTTGCAATCGAAATAAACTTGCCCCTTGATCAATTTCGCCCACTAATAATAGACGTTGGTTCTGTACAAAAATCTCACCCATAAAATCAGCATGAAGAGGTCCAATATTAGGCTGGGATTGAAATTTAACAGATTCAATAGGCAAAAGATCTATAATGATGGATTCAGCCTGTTCCAAAATTTCAGAAATCATATTACTGTTGTTTATTTTCATGACGTTGTCCATATGGACAACATTATACTTATAAACAACATTATGTCAAGACCCAAAGCAAAATTTCTAGCAGCCTCGGTGGCGCAGAATACTTCTGTTACGCTCAAATCTCCAGTCTGTGAACCGGTGGCAATAAATATTCTTACGATCAGTTCTTATGATTTTATTGAAGTGTCTTTATTATACTCAATGAATCGGTTAAAATGACTCTTTTCCACTTAGAGCCACTTTATCTCGTCCAGAAATGCCGGGCGGCGTGCGTATTTTACCCTCAGGTCTTCGACCAGCTCCTCAAATTCCTTCTCGAAGCCCTCGATCTTCTTCATAGCCTCTAAAAACCTAGCGATCTCCTGATAATGAGGCCTGCCGACTCCCCTTTCGGCAAATGGAACGATGAGTGATGCATAGGCTTTGAAATATTTTTCAGGAAATTTATCCGCAAGCACATTGTGATATTGTTTCAGCTCATAGAGGTTTGGTTTTTTAAGGAGCTCATCCATCGCTTTCTCATGCTGGCCCTCTTTTAGATAAAGGTCAACAACCGAAATTCGCCTCCCTCTGGCCTTTTGTATTGAAGCCAGCAGCGAGGAAAACACATCTCCCCATTCGCCTTCAGTGCATGCCTTTTTTAATTTGTCGTAATCTCTCCACTCCATTCTTTGCATGAACAAAAATTGCAGATTGCGCTTATATTTGGTCACATCATGTTTCTTGTAATGTTTGTTCAAAAACTCACGCATTTCAATCGTCAAATGCTCAGGAAAAATCTCCACTCCTTCCTCAGCCGCTTTGATGGCATCTTTCGCCCGGCCATCTTTCTTCAATCGGTTGATGTAAGCGAGACAAAATCCATGGTCTTTCCTATAGAAACGCTCGATCAATTTATAGAATCCGAATTCATCATTAAGTCGGTCCAATATTGCGAGCTGCATCCCCAAAAGCTCCCTCCGGCTGTAGTGATCACTCCAGTTAGAAAGAGAGTATTTTGGAAGATCAGCAGGCAAATGAGGCTTAAGCAGCTTTTTCCAATACTCCAACGCCTCCGGAGAATTGCAGATCACACCCAAAGCATAGTTGTAATGCTGTTGAAAAAAATCCGGTTCATTCTCGATGTACTTATCAAAAAAGTACTTTACGTATTTCTTTTTTTCATCGAACGGAAGCTCCGCACAGTTGATATTATCGGCTAGGTCTTCGATGCATGATGTAAACTCTTCCCCGTAATAGCCATCCGAATCATCCACATTGTACATGTTCTCGGCAATCACCTCTGACAATGCCAGATAGATTTTTACCGCTTCAAGAAACTTGCCTTTCTCCCTAAGCTGTTCCGCCTGCCTATGGTAAGGGGTAAAGCTGATATGGATACCATATTTCACAAATTCGTAGGAATCGGCCCTAGATTGATACAGGCGTCGTATTTCAGCCTTCAATGACTTGAGGTCTTTCACACCCGCAGATTTGGCAGTGAGATAAATGGCGAGGTCTTCCTCTAAATATGGATGACGCCGGAGTTCATCGGATATGAATTCCAGGAGCTCTTCCCGGGAAAGATCAGAGATTTTCGCTTGTACGACGCTCTGATCTGCCTCTCCTTCCTCCACATCTAAGGAGATTTCTTCCGCCAATCCAAGGAGAGTGGCCACGATATGCTTGCAGTATCCTCCCCAATCATAGGGGCACGTGCAAGATGCATCGATAGTATTCCGCCTGATGTTAATTTCGACTCTGTAGTCATCGGCGCCTCTGACCATAGCTGTAACCGCATTGCCTTTTTTTTGTAGCTTGTGCACCAAACCTTCGGAGTAATATTCCTCACCCCGAGAGAATGACTGTGTCGTACACAGTTCTCTGATTTTCTGAATCGTTATTTTCATCTAATCCACAATAGCAAGCACTAATAGACAACCTTTGTATTTATTCAGAATGGCGTTAAATATATACATTATGCGACATTTCCCAAACCTTCATCATCGCTTTTATCAATGATTATTCCGCAGCGGACAGGATCAACAACCTCCCAGGCTTACCTTTGTAGTTGAAGGACAGTCTTCAGTGAATGAAATGTCGTAACCCTGGAATTATTTGGGCTCCTGCTCAGACTCTGGCTTTAAAACAATATCCTCACGTATATACACTATCCCGGGCTCTCTCAGAATACGCTGTAAATCCTCGATCGAAAGGTCATCCCGCACCGCAGCCTTCACCGGGGCGCCGAAATACAGTTTTTTGTTCACAGCTTCTACGAGGCTATTAATCCTAAGATACAGCTTTGCCTTGGCTTGATCCACGATCACAATAATCTCGTCGTCTTTCAAGCTGATGGCAAGAACTTCAGGAAATTTAGAGACTTTGGCCGTAAACTTTTTCAGCATCCGGCTCTTCCGGTTTCGGATGTAGCGGTAGACAAAAAGGGCGAGAAGAACGAAAGCGCCTAAAGCCCAGTAATTGACCTTTGCGAAAATTAACATTCCAGCCAGAATCAAAACCACAACCATGCCTGTAATCCCTTTGAAGCCAAAGGGCAAGGAGAATTTTACCCAATCAATCATTCTCTGGAATGTACTGCCGACGGGCATGGAGCGCTGAGTTCCAGACTCTATTTCCCTTTTCAGTCTCTTTAAATCTACAGCGAGTGCTCCTGCGTCAGGGTAACGGTCCTCGGGCCTCTTACGCAAACAGCGTAAAAGTATCCTATGAATTTCGGGGGGAAGGTTCTTACGGATAACCGTTACTGGGCGCGCCTCCTCAAAAGCAATGGCATGCATGGTATCGATTGGAGTATCTCCTTTAAACGGCAGCTCTCCGGAGACCATTTCGTACAGAACAATCCCAAGAGAGAAGACGTCGCTGCTCTGGCTGATTGGCTTGCCACGGGCCTGCTCCGGGCTCATATACGCAGTCGTGCCCAAGACCATGCCGGGCTGAGTTTCTGGTAGAGTTTTTGTCCTCGTCAAATCCCCATAAGTTTCTGTCTGGTCGTTAACCAGCAGCGAGTCCAGAAGTTTTGCCAGGCCGAAGTCGAGAAGTTTGGTGTGACCGTCCCGGGTGAGCATAATGTTATCGGATTTAATATCTCTGTGGACGATATTGACCTTGTGGGCTCGGCTGAGGCCTTCGGCGACATGAAGGGCAATTTCCACCGCCCCGACTAAATCAAGTTCTTGGTCCTTGATTAACTGGCTGACAGTCTTTCCCTCGACGAATTCCATGGCAATGAATGTCATGCCGTCGGCTTCGTCTACGTCATAGATCTGAGCTATCGCGGGGTGAGTAACAGCGGCAGCGGAGCGAGCTTCCTGAAGGAAACGGCGCTGACGGTCCCGGTTTGCGGTTAAATCAGGCCTGAGGACTTTTATGGCCACAGGCCTGTCCAGGCGGACATCCCGGGCAAGGTACACAACTCCCATTCCTCCCTTGCCGAGTAACTTCTCGATTTGAAAATGTTTGAGTTTTTTTCCAACTAGGGAACTCATTGTTTGATCTTGCCCTAATCCTTACACAGGAATAATTTGAAGTCAAACGGTAAAGATATCTGGAAGCTTTTTATTCAGGATTTGTTCGTAAAACCTCTCGGATCATCGAGGGGCGGTCTGCATTTCCGCAGTCTCGTATTGGCCTGTACGTCCTTACCTCGCAACTTACTGTATGGTCTACCATTCCTAATTCTTACCACTTATGTGTTAACAACTCAATCTATCAAATTTTGGATGAACATGTCAGCATCCATCCTGTTAAAATTTGAAAGGAGGATTCAAGGAGAGCTCGATCTCCTCCGTCCCATCTATCGCCAAAACACAAATTACGGACATTTCGGAAGGCCAGGCCTTCCCTGGGAGAACAAATAGGAATAAACGGATATTTTATATTACCGCAGGTTATAAAATTCGATAATTTCGCCAATTTTAATAACTGCAAGTCATAAAATCCCGATTTTTATAACCTCAGGTCACAGAAATTTCTAAATTCACCTATTTTTATAACAAAAGGTTATAAAAAAATCCTCCCAAACGAAAAAATCAATTTTGAGAATTATCTTCTATATCCTTTTTCAGCAGAAGTCTAAAACGCAAACCATGCACGGGGGAAGTCGTTGCTTTCCTCAACGAAGATATAAACGCGATCCAATGGAACTGCCCCACATGCGGGGACAACGGCTTCATCTATGATTGGGAAAACACAAAATGGGATATGCGGGATACCGACTTGATTCCGGTAAGATTCCATGTTGAAGAAAGGAATCTCATCGTAAATGAGACGCTTACAGGTCCAGATCTTACAGACAGGTTGAAATCCACAAAACAGGTTGCCCACTCTGTTGTTGTCTACTATAGTTCTGAGGAACTTGAAAATCTCATCGGTTACATCGCTGCGGAAGCCAATCATAATCCAGACAAACAAACGCAGGAGGATTTGGATGCCCTTTATGACAGCCTGGATGCACTCCTCGATGCTTACGTGAGTCTTAAAGACTTACAGAATGAGGAGAATCACATTTAAAGAATGGTTCGATGTGGAATTTCATTCGGTCGTTTTTGATCTTGTCGATAAACCGATACGGACTTTCGAATAAAACGCATAAGGTCAGCTTATGATTTTGTTAGCCCATAAACTATTCAGAAAATCCCTCCAAGGAAGGATGAGGATTCCATCATTTGTTTTCCTCGGCTTGGGATCTAGAGAGACAAGAATATATTTCGATTTGTGCTCTTCTTTAAATGCTCTCAATCCTTTAAGAT
>JASFEP010000080.1:0-13545 GCA_050124775.1 Candidatus Aminicenantota bacterium | reverse complement strand
ATGGAAAAAAGCACGAATCCCATGCCCTCTGTTTATCCCGGAGATGATCGGTTGAGTGCCCTGGACACTCTTATTCCCGCTGAAGAGAAGCTCGTCAGCGCATACGAAACCCTGATCCCCATGATACCGGACGGGGAGATCAAGGGACAGCTGGAAAAACACCTGGGTCTGGATAGAGAGCATGTGTTCACTCAGAATTGGCTGTTGGCAAACGCCCGAAAGATCACCGGGCTCGAATAACCTCGATCTTATTCTCGATCCTTCAGGAAGGATGCACAAATCTGTGATAGAGGATACCCGGATGAACCGATTGGCGGTTCGGAAATACAATTAGGATACTTAGCAAGGCCGCATGGATTCATTCCCCCTCGATTCTGGAAATACGGGCATCTTTTTAAAATCATTGAAATCTGAAGAGGAATCGGTATAATTAGAGGAAACTTTATGACCGAAGCGCTCAAGATCACCGATCTTCACAAGTCATTCAAAACAGGTTTCCTTCTCAAAAAAAAGAAGATCCTCAAAGGGATCTCCCTCACGGTCGAACAGGGCGAGATCTTCGGCTATCTAGGTCCTAACGGGGCAGGGAAAACCACCACCATCAAGTGTTTGCTGGGATTGATCTTTCCAGAAAAAGGCGAGATCAGTATTCTCGGTCAGCCATACCTCTCTCTCTCGGCCAAGGAGCAGATAGGATTTCTGCCGGAAAACCCTTATTTTTATGATTACCTCACAGCATCGGAGTTCCTTGAATTCTACAGCCATCTGTTCCAAAAAATCAAAAATGGGGGGAGAGCCAGAATCGAGGATCTCCTCCGCCTTGTCGGGTTGGAGAAATCCGCTCACCTTCAGCTCAGAAAATTCTCCCGGGGAATGCTTCAGAGAATAGGCCTGGCCCAGGCTCTTCTCAATGAGCCCTCCCTCGTATTCCTGGACGAACCCCTCGGGGGTCTCGACCCGCTGGGGAGAAAGGAGATCAGAGACGTCATCCTCCGTTTACGCGACGAAGGAAAAACCGTTTTCCTATCCTCCCATATTCTTCAAGATATCGAAGTGATCTGCGATAGAGTCGCCATTATCGTCAATGGCCAGATAATAAACTCGGGAAGGCTGCAAGACCTCATTTCGGAAAAGATCCACTTCACGGAGGTCATCCTCTCGGGATTGAAAGAGGAACTACTCAGGGGGTTCTGTGACAGCCTGACCTCCTCCGGTGAAAAGCTATTCCTCAAAATAACAGAAGAGGACGAACTCGAAGAGGTCCTCCGGCTGGTCCACTCCCAGAAAGGGAAAATCCACTCCCTAATCCCCAGGACGGAAACCCTGGAGGACCTGTTCGTCGAGGTGGTGAAGACACAATGAGGATCAAAGCCATCGCCCTCAACACATTCAGAGAGGCTATCAGGGACCGAATCCTTTACGTGATCCTATTTTTCGCAGCAATCTGTTTTCTTTTCTCCAGAGTCCTCGCGTTGCTTACGGTCGGAGATCAGGTGAAGATCATTACCGATGTGGGCCTGGCGGCGCTATCCTTCTTCGGGGCATTGATGGCCATCCTCGTAGGGACCGGTCTCGTCTATAAAGAGATCGACAAAAAAACCATATACACTCTTTTGTCTAAACCCATCCACCGGTATCAATTCCTGCTCGGCAAGTATTTCGGGATGATCTTAACCCTCTTTGTCATGCTGTTTCTGATGACCGTTCTTTTCCTCATCCTTCTCTTTTTCCACACCTTCAAGATCGAGTGGCAGATATTCGCCGCCGTCTTTCTCATTTTTTGCGAGCTCTCTCTGATCACCGCCGTGGCCATCCTGTTTTCCTGTTTCTCGACACCCATATTGAGCTCGATCTACACCCTCTCGTTCTATCTCATCGGCCACCTGTCCTGGGGGCTTGAGACTCTTATCGACAAAATCAACTCAGGACTGGGAAGGGCCTTGGCGCGTGTGCTTTACACAATCCTCCCCGACCTGGAAAACTTCAACATCAAGACCGAGATCGTCCATCGTCTTCCCGTTCCTCCTGAACTGTTTCTGTTTTCCTTTCTCTATGGCTTTTGTTACACCGTGTTCGTCCTTTTCCTTGCCGTGCTTATCTTTAGAAGACGGGATTTCATCTGAGCCCATGAAAAAAGCAGTTGTTCTGTTCATTCTTCTGGTCAGTCTGGCGCTCTTTGCCGGGCTAAAACTCAGAACCGATGCCATCGCGCGATACCAGGTCCCGGGTTCCTCCATCATCTACATCCCCTCAGGCAAGTCGCTGAAATACGTGACCTTCGGGTACGATTCTCTCATGGCTGACCTGGTCTACTTATGGGCCATCCAGTATTTTAGCGACCAGAGCATCTGGGAAAGATTCGATCATCTGGACCACATCTTTTCCATCATAGCCGAATTGGACCCCAGGTATCTGGACCCGTACGAGATCGGGGCGCTTATCGCCGTCTATGACGCCAAAGATCTCGATCTCGCCCTAACCATTCTCGATCGGGGGATAGACAAGAATCCCACGCAATGGATAATGCCGCTCCAGGCCGGGCACTTCGCGCAGATGTTCGCCAAAAATTTTGAAGTCGCACAAAAATATTACAAGATGGCCATGGCAATCGAGGGGGCACCCGATATCGCCCAGCGGCTTTACGCCAACGCCGCTTTCAAAATATCGGATTACCGAACCGCCTGGAATACCTGGCTCGAAATCTACGAAACAGCCACCGACCCCCGAGTCAAAAAAATCGCTTCCAACCATCTTTACAGGACAAAAGCGGCCATGGATTTCGAGACCCTCAAATCGGCTATAGAATCGTATAAGAAAAAAAATGGCCGCGCTCCGGAGGAGCTCCGAGAACTGGTGAGCGAAGGTTTCATAACGGCTGTTCCCAAAGACTTGGACGGCGAGGATTATGTCTTTGATCCTGAAACAGAGGCCATTACCACACGGATAAGCCCATGGAAAAGATAATCTTAATCGTTGTGTTCGGACTTGTCTGGGGAAGTTTTCTCAACGTCGTTATCTACAGGCTACCCAGAGGTCTCAGCCTTCTGCGGCCTCCGTCGTCCTGTCCCCACTGCGGAAAACATATCAAAGCCTACCAAAATATCCCCATCCTCTCCTATCTCGTATTGAGGGGAAAATGCGGATTCTGCGGCGCCAAGATCTCTCCTGTCTATCCGCTGGTCGAAGCTCTCACCTCCCTTTGTTTTTTACTGGTTTACGGGCAACATGCACTGAGCCCCCACTTTTTTGTGTGCTCTCTATTCGTCAGTGCACTCATTGTCTTAGGGTTTATCGACTATGCCCATCAGATCTTACCGGATGAAATAACCCTGCCGGGATTTGTTCTGGCCCTCGTATACACCTTTTTTCGTAGTGACTTAAGCATTGCTCAAGCCCTGATCGGAGCGGGTGTGGGAGCGGGTTTTCTGCTTCTTGTTTACGGCGTCTATTATTTGTTACGGAAAAAAGAGGGCCTAGGCCTGGGGGATGTGACGATGATGTTGATGGTCGGTGCATTCCTCGGATGGAAGCAGACCCTTCTCACTTTGATTTTGGCTTCGCTCGGGGGAGCGGTGGTGGGGGTTATCTTTATTGTCTTCAAGAAGAAAAACCTGCAGCACGCTCTTCCATTCGGGACTTTCCTGGCTCCTGCAGCCTTTGTGGCGCTTCTCTACGGCCTACAGATCATCGAAGCGTACCTGTCACTCTACAGACAACCATGACGCATAATCGATGTATCAATTCTTGATGATCTGGTAGATCTCTCTCCATGATTTGATCTTGAGAAGACCGCCGGTCACCTGTTCCAGTTTCTGGATAGTCGAATCGTATTCCTGAATATAAACATCTCTCTTTCGGATGCCGCTTTCCGTTGCCGACTGTTCACCCAGTGTCACTGCCGACCTGGTTTTTATGGACAGTGTCAGGCTCTCCACATTCCCGCCAGCCGTTCTGAAAGCGCTGCCGCCCACGACCGTCCCCGCTTTGGAAACGATGAACCGTCCGTACAATTGCCCTATGCCTTCAATATTCGCGCATGGGTCAACGCTTTCGATGCTCCCAGTCAACGTGTTGAAGTAAACGATAAAATCGCCGATCTTCGGATCCGCCCAGACCTTCTCGCCGAATCCCAAAACACCCACCTGTTTTTCAACGGGCAGATTCAGAATATCGGGATCGCCCAGGTACCACTCCACCCTTTCGGCTTGATCACCCGCTTCATTATCAAGCAATGCCACAAAAGAATAATAGACGTCATTCGGAGCGTTGTCATCGCCGCCTGTTCCAAAAAAGAGGCGTGGAACAGCGCCCGAAACCATCGGGTTGACCCACACCTCCGGTTTGCTGATGATCGGATAATTGTTGGAATCGGTGTAGAGCAGCTCAGCACTCCAGGAACCGCTATCGATGAACGGGATTGTCAGGTCCACTTTCCAGACCCGTCCATCCAGATCAGGCACATAAACGCTGTTTGACATACCGTCTAGGTCGGAGTCTACCAGAGAGGGAGTGCCGGGGATTGTGTTTTGAATATTCCATGAAAACCCCCGCTCCGCTATGGTGTCGACCTCTCCCGTGTCGAATATCCAGATGATGCTGCCGGATTCACATTCCACCGCATAAAACCGGTTCCCGATCACATCATCCGCATAGTTGTCATACCCGGATCCCATAAAGGCCACCCAGGTGTCTCCGTCCTTATCGATCTTACCGAACGCAGGGACAGACCATGTCTCGCCCATGGTCTCATGCGTGATCTCCCAGAGGGGTTGGGGATCATCGGGATCGGTAATATCCAGGGCAAAATAGTAATTGCCGGTGATCCCCCCACCGACAATGCTGCCCTTCCCCGATCCCTGTCCACAGATCAGGACTGTCTTCCAATCGCCTCCGACCTGGACATCGGCGACCGCAGGGCTTCCATCCACATAGACATCTCTCAGAAAATACCTGTCCGCACTGACTTCATCCACTGCCCACATGTTTTTCAGCTTGGGCAACAGGTTGTAGGGGATGAATGCCCAGAGCTCTTCACCGGTTAGAAGGCTGAAGCAGTGCAACATTCCGTCATTCGCCCCGACATAGAGCACCTTGGGACGGTCACTCCAGGTCTCGGCGAAGTCTTCATAGCCCGCTCCCTTCAAGCCGGGGTTGCCGTCAGGAGGCCCCACAACGATCGGATTGGAGTGGTTTATGTCTCCCAGCTTCCAGTACCGGCCCTCTCCTCGCACGAAATTGATCAATCCCGCATTGTCGCTGTTGACATCGTCGAGCAGCGGCGCAAGAAGAGCCTCGTTTGCATCAGTAAAATCAACTCTCGTTTGGGTGTTTCCTGCACCCGAGGGTAAGGCCGTGTAGATATTCCTCGAATCTGCACTGCGCAGGTCCAATTCGACGCCTGCGTCCCATAAGATCTCCACGCCCTCGGCTACGATCTCTCTACCTGAAGGTTCCGAAAGATCCGGCCGGGTAATTGTCCTCAACTCCGTGTAACCCGAATCCAGCGGCGCCATTTCGTTCACATTATACGCCCTCAAATGTCCCTGCCATCCGGGATAATAAAAAGTCCCCCCGATGATCAGCTTGATATCCCCGGCTTCTGAACTCACGGTGGCAGCTACAGATGTGCGGGAGTACTCTCGTCTTTCCACATAGGTGTACTCAAAATCGATCTGGTCGATCCTTGGGGTTTCATAAGAGGAGTTGGGAAAATTGGGGATGTTGTCATCCTCTGCGGTCAATATGGCCTTCCATCGGAGTTGTGAGCCGTAATGCTTGAAGGTGTGGATATGAAGATCGGAGTGGTTACTGATGTTCGGCCCCTCGAACCTGATATAAAATTCCCAATTCGCCCCGTTATTGTTGGAGACATAGATCTCGACAGCAAGACCCAAGCTCGACCCGCCGATCACTTGCTGGTCGATATTCGTGAGCTGTACTTTGGTGATGGCATGCTGCTGAGGATTGAGGGCCGGAGAGACATTGAGCGATAACGCGGTGCCTTCCAGGTTATACACATCTGCCAGATTGTTGATGAACAGGTAATAGGTTTCGGAATGGTTCCCGTCCGCGATCAGAAAGTCGTCATCGCCATCCTGGTCATAATCCCAGTAAACAGCGAGATCGAAATCGTAAACCGTGGGACGGTTGTCGAATTTCCAGGTCCGGACAAAATCACCTCCGGAATTCCGGAAATAAAAACACTGCCCGCCGATGTCCTCCCCTGGATTGTAATTCCAGTTATCCGTCCCGACAACGATGTCGAAATCTCCGTCTTTATCGAAATCCGCCGTTATGGTGCACGTGGCTGCGCCATCAAAAGCGGGCGATTGGTAGGTTTGGTAGAGGGAAAAATTACCGCTCCCGTCATTCTTGTAGTATCTCAGATCCGCATAACTCACGCTACCGACGACGATATCCATATCGCCGTCCCCGTCGAAATCCTGGACAGCGACAGTGCTGACCCCTCTCGGTGCCCATCCTGTATCCAAAACAGGGACGACGGTGAACTTCAGGCTATGCGATAACGCTCTATTTCTCTGATTGTTCCTTATCAAAACGACTTCACCGGCCGTATTACCCATCAGAATATCCAGGTCGCCGTCCCCATCGAAATCGATGGTTTGCATCATGGTTGCCGACCAGGCTATGCCTCTCAGCACTCCGGACCACGCAGCTGTCTTATCGATCTGGACAAAACTGAGTAAACCCGTGTCGGCAATCTGGTTTTCATAGAGCCAGATTCTTTTGGGTCCATAAACTCCGTCGTCCACAGAGACGATGAACAGAAAATCGAAATCCCCGTCATCATCGTAATCCCCGGATGTCATCCCGCAATGGCCGGAGGGGTCGATGGGCGCACCGTGAACGCCGAGGGTGGGCCATCCTCCCGCACCGTCGCTGCCGTCGATCCAGTGTGTGATACTGAAGGTCCCGACATCCCCATCTACACCCATATTCCTTACAAAAGCGAGAACATTGCTGTAGCTGGAGCTCGAGCCGATAAGGTCGGGCCATCCATCCAGGTCGAAATCATTGGACGTCACTGTATTGATCCACACAGGAATGTGCCGCGGATTGGTGATATCGAAGTTCGAGCCCAGTTTGTTGAGCGTCACATACCCTTCTCCCCAATGATCAACCGAGCTGGAGGGATCTTTGAACGTCGTCGTGTTGAAAGATTCCTGGAAAGTCGCAGTGAACTGCGGACACAAAACATCCTCTTGCGCCCAGTATCTCGCGACAAAGATCGAGATGATCAACACCAGGGGTAATAAAAGACCAAGATATTTCCTTTTTTTATTCATCGTTTCCCTCTTCCTTTTCCTCGTTTTATACAAAATACATTTTTTACGTTCCAGGAAGCTCGATGACGAGCTCAACTTCAACTCTCGATGTAATCAGAGTCTCTCCGAGTTCGACAGCCCCGATACAGACCAGCAACGCATCTCCCGGATCGGGAGCTCCTCCGCCTCGCTCATCATCGATCAAAAATACAGTGTAGGTGTATCGATTATCGAATCCCCCTGCCCCATCGGGAATATACGGTGTTTTGTAGAAAATGACATTGTCATAATCCGGATTTCCATCACCAGTCGGATCGAGCAGACCGAGAACTTCGATGTCTGTCTTTTTCCGGAAATACATATCATCCAAAGGAATGTCAATACCTGCGGGATCGATCAAATAGTGCCCGTCAAAACTCGTCCAGGACGCACCCGCAAAAAAATCCTCGATGGCCAAGTAGGCCGAATCGAATCCGGCCTCAGCCGCGTTGAATGCCTGCTCCTGCCACCGGATGTTTCCCGTCACTTTCGTACCTGTACCCGTGATCGTCACGAGAAGGATCCCGACGGTCAACATAAAGGCAAGCACAAGGATGACCACGATAAGGCCTATTCCTTTGCTATGTCTGGGTGTCTCGTTCTTTGTTTCGTTCGGCTGATTTTTATGTGTCTTATCCATGGGCCTTCCTCAGTTTCGTTCCCCAGTGTTATAGAGGGTTAAAGACATGTTCCTGATCGTGACCGTCGACTCCAGCAAAAACCTGCGGTGCATATCATCATCTGTACCGAGAACAGCGTTGGCGACAGTAGGCCTTCTGTAATGATGCAGATTGGCCGGGGGTGTGCCCGAAAAACTGACAAACTTTCTTGGTGTCTTGCCCAATACCCACATTCTTATCTGGGAGAGTCTCGAAATGACGTCGAGATCCCCGGTCCAGTTGGGTTGCCAGTCGATGAATCCGTCGAGGACCCCATCGGCATTCAAATAATCCCCATTGTACTGGAATTGGAGGCTTTCGATGTTTTGGGCTAGGGGATAGTGAACCATAAGGCCACTTGCCGTCGCTTCATCGATGGTGCTCATATATAAGGTATTCGGGACACCGTTCCCGTTCTCATCGACGACATACCCGCGTTCCGGAAGCAGCGTCGCCGTCAGATCGGGATAGTCGGCAGGATTTCCTGTGGTATCCACCCAGTAGAGCCTGATCTGTCCCAGCGTCACGATGGCATCATCCCAGCAGTCGGCGCTACAGCCCGTATCGATCAATCCTCCCGGAGGATTGAGCTCCGATTGTCCGGGCTGCATGTTGAAATGCTCCTCTCCAGAGCCGCACCCGAAAGTCGAGTTGTTGGGGATGTACCGGAATGTGAAACATCCGGGACATCGGGTGGATATGATCATAACGACTCTGTTGTTGTAAAAATCAGGACAGGGATAGGGCGAACTCTCCAACGACCAGTCATAAAGAAACGCCGTTGCCGCGCCGCCACCCACTCCACCGGAGTAGTTTTCTATGATGAGGTTCAACGGATTGTCGAAGTTCCCCAGAATTTTGAGGGAATCGGACTCTTCGGGCACAGGCCCATGGCGGTCCGTTCCTTCGAGAAAATAACCTTCAATGTCGGAGGTCAACCCCACTCCCGCTGAGCGGGCATCCCGGGAAATAAAGAACATGGACGACCTGACGTCCTGCTGCATCTCTGCAAACTGCTGCTGGTCGACGGCCATCCGGTTGCTTCTCATATACAGAGACAGCGTTGCCAGAATGACAGCCGTCATAATGGTGCCACCGACCAGCACCTCTACTAGGGTAAACCCGGGCCTTCCTTGGACGCGGGATGATTTTCGGATACGTTTTGCCTTTTTCATTTTACTTTTCACTTTATTCAAGTTCATCCTACCGCCTCCTGATCCCATGACTCATCTGCTGATGACTGTACTCATATCAGCCAGAATCCGGTATTGTTGGGGATTCGCAAGCAATTGTGCGGGAGATTCGCTTGCGTATTGGCTGAGAAACACGGCGACTCTGATATCCCAGTAAAATCCACCTGACTGGATCTGGGTGATCCGTCTGTAGTCCAGAGTCCCGTCGTTGTTGATATCCAGTTGTTCATCCAGAGGGATCGGCGTTCCGTCGCTCAATGTCGCCGTGTTCAGCTCGAGAGTGGTCATGTTCCGCAAAAAATCGATTCTTTGCTGAGCGAGGTAGGTCGCATTGGCCATTCGATCTGAACGGGAGTTGTTGAGGACCGTGAGTGTAAAGATCTGCGCCAAACCCATGACGGCGACACCCACAAGGAAAACGGAGACGAGAACCTCTATAAGGGTAAATCCTTTTCTCTTACCCCCAACCGTTTCTTTTTCCCTAGACAATTGATCCGTGATAGTGATGTTTTGTTTTTTCATTTTAGCTCTCTGATTTTACGAACCTTACAGATCCGCCTGTGAACACCTGGATTTCCCGCTGGTCTGGCTGATTTTGGCGATCCAGGCGGTCACTCTGCAAGATCACTGTATTGTGCAGGATATCATAATTCGTGACGGTTCCCAGAGGTGAGTAAATCACATCGAAATCTGGGTCTGGAAGGTCCACCGTCACATTAAACTTGGGGGGAATAAGCCTGCTTACGAATTGAGGGATTATCGTCCAGTTCCCCACCGTTTCTTCTCTTTCTATGATATATTTCCAGAGGTTTGTTTCCGCATCCTGCTCGAACCTGACCCTATGAGGAAATTTATTCTTCACCGCTAAAAATTTTGCGCGTTGCAAACTCGTCAGAATATCTCTCGCTTCGTTCTCGAGCGTTTTCGTTTCCAGGGAATTCATGAGGTTGGGATAGAGGGCCGCGGCTATGACAGCGATGATCCCGATAACCAACAGCATCTCGAGCAGAGAAAACCCTCCCCGGCCGGTTTGCTTATTGAGGCGTTGAAACTTCTGTTTTCTGGATAGATTTCTCATTTTAGTGCACCCCTCTTTTAACCTCTAAATGATAAAGGGTAATCGTGTAATCCTGATAAAACTTCCAATCTATGAAAATGTATTTCGCAAACATCATCATTCGAATAACCCTGCTTTATAGACGCACAATTCAACCCTTATGAGGTTGATTCTACATCCTAAACCCGACATTTTCAAGTTCTTTCCTCGCTGCCGGTCCGACCACAGCCGCCCGAGGTCCTCGCTTCCTAACCCTTCTCTTCTATACAATATAGGCATAATATGAGGAGCAACTTTTATGCCAAATTTTCTTTTTTTAAGTGCTTGATAACAAGTGGTTTACGATCTACCCCAATCGTTGTTTCTCCTGATTTATCAATAAATGTCAAAACCCTGACAATATTTGACATCATTATCCTCATATATCCAGTATTCATATTCCTATTTTATCGGGAATCGCGTCAATAACCCCTTTAGATGATACCTAGGGTGATTTTTTATCTCTTGCATATCACCCCCCTAAGGATTTGCGACCATGAAAAGATTCGGGATTCTAAAAATCCAGGCTTGGATTGTTCCCGTCTCCCTTCGACAGGAGTCCCGAAGTGCTTTAATAGGCCCTGGGATTGTTGTATTTTAGCATCGAGTGTGGTATTGGTTTAGCGATGGAGTCAGAGAATAAAAAGGTCCTAGCGATCGGCTGCCTTATCTTTGTTTTTGTCCTCGGATTATCCTTGTTCATAAACCTCCCCGCCCTGCAAGGCAATTTTCTGTTCGCCGATGAGGCAATCTATTATTCGATGACACAGAGTATCGCCGATGACCTGGACCTCGAATACACAAAAAAGGACCTGATCCGCTATTACCAAGCCTTCGATGCGGGTCCTTTGGGCATTTTCTTGAAAAAAGGGAAAGATGACCGGTTGTTCTTCGCAAAATCATACATTTACCCTCTCTTCGCCGCCCCGTTCGTTAAGATTTTCGGCAGCAACGGTTTTTTAGTCTTTCACTCCATCCTCCTCTTCTTCCTCCTCGTCATGGGATATGCGTATTTTTCCCTTTCCAACACAGCACCGCTTTCTTTGGCCGCTATCCTCACCTTCCTCTTTGCCTCGGTTTCCTGTGTGTATTATTTCTGGATACATCCGGATTTCTTCAACCTTTTTCTCGTTTTCCTCGTGCTTTTCCTATGGCTCTATAAACACAAAATGAAAGAGATGTCCAAGGAGGAGGATCATCCGGGTAAAGCTTCTCGCTTCCTCCTTTCGGATGGCTCCGACTACCTGGCATCATTTGTTGCGGGCCTAGCCGTATTTTCCAAACCACCCCACATCATCCTGCTGGGTCCTTTAGTGTTGTATGCCATCTTCAAAAAAAGATTCGCGCAAGCCGCCTTGATCATCCTGATCTTTGCGTTGACTGCCGGGATCTTTTTCGGGATCAACTCTCTCGCAACAGGTGATTGGAACTACCAGGGAGGCGAACGGAAGACCTTCTACGGCGAAGGCGGTTACCCTCTCGAGAAAGATGCTATCACTTTCGATACGGCAAGGGGAGGCACGATGTCCTCAGAGGGCTACATGGAAAAACACCTCCTCCCGGCAAAATTCGTCCTCTACAATCTCTTCTATTATTTCTTTGGAAGATTCACAGGCATCACCTGGTACTTTTTTCCGGCCGTCCTTGCACTCGTTCTCTTCGTCACTGGCACCAAAAAGATCTACCAGTGGTTCATACTTATCGCGATCCTCGGCGGGATCCTTTTTTATATCATAATCATGCCGGACAACTATGCGGGAGGGGGAGGCGCATTGGGAAATCGGTACTTTGTGAGTATATATCCCCTATTTCTCTTTCTCCCCGGCCTCAAAAGAAGGCCCAAAGAGATTGCACTCAGCTGGATCATGGCCGGTTTGTTCATATCGCCGATCCTCACAAATCCCATCCTCCATTCCCACTATCCCGCAACGCATGCTAAAAAAGCCCCTTTCAAATGGCTCCCGGCGGAGATGACCCTTGTGAACAACTTCCCCACGAACACGAATCCCAGCGCTCGAAGGCAGCCGATCGGGATAAAATACAGCTGGCTTCATTTCCTCGACGATAACTTTATTCCGAGACAGAAGGAATCGGAGATGGAAAAATACGGCTTCTGGACACGAGGACCTCACACGGCAGAGATGATCCTCAAAACCTATTATCCGATCCGAACCCTCACTGTCCGATTGCTCAACAATCCCCGGATGCGCAATGAGATCACTGTCAAGGTCGGACGGGAAAAGAAAAGGATCACGCTCGGACAAAACCAACGAGGGACACTGACCTTCAGCCAACTCAAACCATTCCAAATAAAGGCCATCCATCTCTACAAGGTCAAGATCGGTGCATCCAAAGGATCTATCCCTTATTTCGAGGATGAATACAGCCAGGAAAAAAGATACTTGGGTGTTTATTTCGAGATGGACATCGAGCCCGAGTACATGCCGGAATATTGATGTGTGGCATCTGCGGAACAGTAACAATTGAGAACGGAGAACCCGTTTCCCGGACGCTCCTCTCTGCGATGTGCGCAACCATTGTCCATCGCGGACCCGATGATGAAGGGATCTTTGTCGACGACAACATCGGACTCGGAAGCCGCCGGCTGAGCATTATCGATATCGAAGGCGGGCACCAGCCGCTCGCCAATGAGGATGACTCCGTTTGGGTCGCTCACAACGGAGAGATCTACAACTTCCCCGACCTTCGGACAGAGCTTCTGGCCCGCGGTCACACGTTCAAAACCCGGACAGACACGGAAACCATCGTCCACAGCTATGAGGAATGGGGGGAGTTGTGTGTTCGAAAATTCAGGGGCATGTTCGCCTTCGCCGTTTGGGACAGCCGGAATAAAAAGCTCTTGATCGCCCGGGACCGGATGGGCATTAAGCCGCTTTACTACACGGCGATCGGAGACAATAAGAGGACTCTAGTCTTTGGGTCGGAGCTCAAGACTATCCTGGTTCATCCCGGGGTCGAACGTGCTCTCGAACCTCGAGCTGTCGACCATTACTTGACCTTCGAATACATCCCGGAACCCTTCTCCATCTTCCGGAACATCTACAAACTTCCAGCGGGAGCTTTTCTGGTCTATGAGCGAGGTGAGGTCCGGATCGAACCATATTGGGACGTTTGCGACACTCACGAAGGAGAGGTCTTAGATAGAGAGGGTACAACCTCCACCTCAATGCAGGATGAGCTGTACGAGCGGCTCAAAGAATCCGTCAAGGCGCGTCTTATATCCGATGTCCCTCTTGGGGCTTTCTTGAGTG
>JASFEP010000079.1:0-13652 GCA_050124775.1 Candidatus Aminicenantota bacterium | reverse complement strand
TGCATTGATTCCTCCCTGGGCAGCCACAGAATGGGAGCGCAGAGGGTGGACCTTGGAGATCACAGCTACAGAAAGGTTGGGGTCACTGGACAGGGCTGCCGAAAGCCCAGCCAGCCCACCCCCGACGATCAGGATGTCATGACTTAGCATTCAGTAATTCCTGGTGAAATAAATAATGAGAAGCAGAGCGCTCGATACGACTCCCGAAATCGTAAAGATCCAGAAGAGCAATTTTTCCTTTTTCACACCGAGGTCGATGATCACGGTCCTCAGTCCGTACAGGGCATGAAAAACGATCGCAATGATCAATATTGTGTCCGTCAGGGGATTCGTATGGAGCACCAACGCCCAATCCGGCTTCTGCTCCTTTGTCATCAAGAAAAAGGACGTCAGGAACTTGATCCCCAAAAGAGCGATGAGCAAAAGACCCGAAACCCTATGAAAGACCCACACAAACATATAATCCTCTCCTTTTTTTGTGGAGGATATATTAAAGTAAAGTCCTCTCAAATTGTCAAGGGCAACTGGATTTTTTGAATCATTCAAACAAAAAAATGGATTATTCACGGACCGAGGTCGCGGCAAAGGCGAGGCAGCGGCCTTCGAAGCTGTAGTGAACTACCGCGAGTAGGCTGCAACGAAGGCTTTGTTGTGAGATCGGTTCGCCTGGAAGGGAAAAGATGCTAACGATAAAATGAAGATTCTTCCTTTATAAAAGGTTTATTGATAAAAGATTGTTAGCAGCTTTTATGAATAATTCAGTTTATTTGATGCTGTAGCTTTTTATCTTATAACTCAAAATCCGTTCGGTAACACCCAGGGCTCGCGCCGCTTTGCTCTTTATCCCTCCACTGTCCCGGAGTGCTCTCTGAATCTCAGTTTTTTCCAGTTTTTTGACTTTCTCAGGGAGTGTAAGCCCTTCGAACACGAGATCTTCCTCAGAGGCATCTTTCAGAAAAACCGGCAGATCACCCATCGTGATGAGACTCCCCTCGGAAAACACGACCGCGCGTTCTATGACATTCTCAAGTTCTCGAATATTTCCCGGGTAGGGATATTGAACAAGAACATTCATCGCTTCGGCTGTGATCCCTTCAATCGTCTTCGCTTCCCTGGTGCTGTATATTTTAATAAAATAGTCCACAAGAGGGGGGATATCTTCCTTTCTTTCTCGAAGGGGTGGAACGTGGATGCGGATCACATTCAGTCTGTAATAGAGATCGGCCCTGAATTTTTGGTCCTTCACCGCTTTTTCTAGATCCGAGTTCGTGGCTGCCAAAATCCTGACATCCGATTTCATGGGCTGAGAGGATCCCAATCGGTAGAATTCCTTCTCTTGAAGTACTCGAAGAAGCTTGACCTGGAGTTGCAGGGGCAGATCTCCGATCTCGTCCAGGAAAAGAGTTCCTCCCGAAGCCGCTTCGAACTTTCCGATCTTCCGCTCATGTGCCCCGGTGAAGGACCCCTTTTCTGCGCCGAAAAGTTCGCTTTCGATCAAGGTCTCGGGGAGAGATGTGATATTCACGGGCAAAAAGGTTCTTTCTTTTCTTCGAGAGGCAAAGTGGATCGCCTTAGCCACAAAGTCCTTACCTGTTCCTGTCTCGCCAGAGATGAGAACCGTGGCATCGCTCTTAGCTGCCTTATGAACCAAACGCGCGACTTCCTCCATCTTGGCTGATGAAAACACAAAATTCTTCGCGCTGAATTTCTCATCTAATGCGCTCCGGAGGGATGAAACTTCTTTTCGGAGTTTTTGCCTTTCCAGGGCTCTCTCGATTACCATCAAAAAGTTCTTAAAATCGATAGGTTTGATAATATAATCATAGGCTCCTTGTTTCATGGCCGCGACGGCATTCTCGATGTTTCCGAAAGCCGTGACCATGACAGTCGTGACAAGGGGATTTCGTTCCAAAACCGCCCGGATAACGTCGAGTCCGGTCTCGCCTTGCAGCTTGAAATCCACGATGGCAACATCGATGGCCTGCTCGGTGATCACATCCAATGCCCCCTGTTTGCTTTCGGCTTCAAAAACAACATAGCCCTCTTCTTCCAGATTCTCCTTGATGAGCTTACGCTGCAAGGGATCATCTTCCACGACCAGCAGATTTGCCTTGCTCATATCATCCTCCAGGAATGCAGATGGTAAAAGTGGTGCCTTTAAGGGCACCGCTGACGAGATCGAGCTTGCCCCCGTGGGCTTCCACGATTTTTCGTGTGAGATAGAGACCGATCCCCATACCTTCCTTTTTAGTGGAATAAAAGGGCTCGAAAATCCGCACTTTCTCTTCGTCAGTCATGCCCCGTCCTCTATCTTTGACAGAAATGAAGATCTTTTTTTTCTCCTTTTTAACTGCTATGTCCACGTCTCCTCCATCGGATGCCTCGATCGCATTCTTGAGAATGTTATATATGGCTTGGCTCAAAAGCATCCGGTCGGCAAAAAGGGTTACAGAAGTATTCTGCGAGTAACGGAAGTTAACACCCCTTTCTTTGGCCGTTCCTTCGAGAGATTCTTGGACGGATGTGATCTCATCCTCGAGAGAAAAGTCGTTTTTATTGAGTTCAATAGATTTCAACGAAGAAGAGAACTGGTCGACGATTCTCGAGATCTTTGCGACCTCCTTCCTGCCCGAAGCTAGGGCCTCTGAATCTGGGGGGGAGCCTTTTTTTGCGAGAAGCTCGAAGAGCAGGGAGAGGCTGTTGAGTGGATTCTTGATCTCATGGGACACCCCGGAAGTCAGTGCGGAAATTTCTCTGTACCTTTCTTTTTGTCTTTTCTCCTCCTCCAGCTCGTCTTTTTTCTGCATATAATGGATTTGTAACTGGTAAAGACCGATGGAGAAGATAACCCCTACAAGCACAATCAGGCCAAAGACCAGATAAAAATTTCTCCGCGAATGGGCCACCATCTCCTGGAGGTCACTTAGAGAATAGCCCAAATAAAGGTAATAGGTTTTTCCTCCCTGTATCGTAAAAGAAGAAAAAGTATTAAAAATTTTTCCCGCGGGGGAATCAATGATCCAAGAGCCCTGCGTTCGCATGGATTCCCTGGATATCGGAAGATAGCCTTCGAATCGAGATTTCCACCCCATGATCTCCCTGCCCTCATCGAATAGAGCCATATAATAGATGTTTTCTTCATCTCGATAAAGATCGAAAATCCTTTCGGCTTCATAACCCTCATCCAAGAAATGGGAATAATTCACCTTGAGGATCTCTGCCGTAGCCCCCAGTTGCTCCTCGACCAAGGATTCGACTTTTTTTTTGATGTAGTTCCGGTTCAGAGAGGAAAACACAAAAAAAATGACGACAAACCCGACAACCGGCAGGTAAAAGAAAAGAAGGTAGTTCTTTATCTTCAAAATTTCTTGACGCCCTTGCCTCTTCGGCGGCCCTTTGTGCCCGACTGGCCTCCGCGCCAATTGGGAAATCCGTGCTTATCCCGCAAAACTAGAGTTTCACCCCTTAACCGAACTTCTCGGGCGATGATATTCATTTTTTTCCCGTCTGTGGTGTAAAACGAACCGACGACCGTCAGATCCTCTCCCTTATGGAAATCATGCTCGAAAAACCAGGCCGGGCTCACTTCGATATTGTAGAGGTCATGGGTGCCTTTTTCTTCGAGCTTAAGGACTAGGAATGGAGCCCGATCCTTGTATCGAGGCTCCATGATGATCTCCTGGATCGTACCCTCCACACGCTTTTCGCTGTCGACATTGTAAAAATGTTGGGACGTTTGGGCAAAGGAAATTCCGGCCAATAGCCCCAAAACAAAAAGAAAAGAAATAAAATTCCTCTTCCTCATTTTCCTTCTCCATAAAAATGATCCCATACGAATCCCACTGACAGATAGTTACCTTCCCAATCGTAGTAGGGATCATTGGAACGGTTCACCGCATATGAATAAGATAGGAACAGCGTGATCTTGGCGAAATTCTTCTGTAATTTCACGCCCAATTGCCTGCGCTGGTCATTGCGAGTGAAACCCAGAGGTTCGCCATCTATGCTCAGACTCTCTATCCCCGGGAATTTCTTGTCTGAATACTCTACATTCATTTTCAGATCCATATTCCACGGCAGTAGAAAAGACACTTGGCTACCTATTTGGATTCCGTTCCAGGAAAACCGGTCATAGAAGGGATTCTCGACCATGTAGAATTCTTCAACAAAATCGAATGGGTTTTCGCCGGAGAGCACCCACTGTTTCGAGCCGGTCAAGTTTATGCCGATCTTACTCCCAATTCCCTGCGCCAGCAATACACCTGCAGAGAAAACCTGGATCCCCTCTCCCCCCTCCTGTTGGGGAGATATGGGAGCATTCATCGCATTTTGATTGTTTCCCATCCCGGAATGTTTTCCGCGCCCTCTTCCTCCCTGAGAGGAGGGCATCTCTACAGGAATCTCAGTGATATCCGTTTGATAGGGCTGAAAAAAGTATTTATACCCCCAGTTCAGCTCGGCTCTGACGGTTGTTTTTGACGGGAAATACTTATCGGCCGACACAAAAAAAGAATGGCTTAAATAATCAAACATCGAAGTTTTGTAACTCTTGTACTCCAGCGTGTAATTCGATTTTAGAATGGATGTCTGGCTGAGATAGCTTTTCAGGGCAATATGGGCGTCCACAGCAAGATAATTGTAGTCGCTGTAATCGGAGTTAAAGAAATATCCCCTTCCCGCAAGGGAGAAATATAAGGCAGATTTGCCGCTCAGGGGTTGCAGATAATCCAGGCCCAAGTCTACGTTGGTATAGGTGATCTCAGAATTTTCGTAGAGATGAGAATACTCCCCAACTCCAAAAAGAGACAGCCTCGAAAAGCTCTTGTCTATAAAAAAGCTCAAATTGGACATGTGTTCCGGTTCGGCATAGGCATTCTGGAAAATATTGTCCGTCACGTTTTGGAAGAGGGATAGGGATAGGGTGTCGGCACGTACGATGCCGGTTGAAACCAGAAGCAACAGTAACACTATCAAGATTTTTTTCATCGTTTAACCTTTGAATAAGAGGGAAAAGAGGACGATCCTCCTTTCCCTCCTTGAACAACCGATTCTTTTGTTTCCTTAGCGTTTTCCGCCTCGGCGCGCATTTCCTTTCGAACCGGTCCCATCGCAAATGCCGGTGCCGAAGCCGGGATTGTTCTGCCGGAAAGATTGTTTGTTCCAGCTGTTTCCACTGCGGAATTCGTTCTTGTTGCCGAACTGATTTCCAGAATTCGGATTACGGTTTCCATTTCCGTTTCCGTTCTGGCCGCCGTTTCCCTTTTTGAATTGGTTTCCTGTCCCATCCTGGGGTTTCGTCCAATCCGGGTCCTGCCCATTGGGAATCCCGTCATTGTCGTGATCGCGCAATCCATCGCAGATGCCATCTCCATTCTCATCGACAAACAGCATCCGATTCCGGAACTGTAGCTTGCTCTGTGGTTTCACTTCATTCTGAACTTGGTTGCGATCTCTCACTTGACCGGGATCATCCGCAAAAACGATCCCGCCAGTCAGCATCAAAATCGTTCCAACTAGGGCAATAAAAAGTCTCACTCTCATTTTAACCTCCTTATCGAGTGTTAGGCAAGAGGTAAAGCAAATCCCGTGCCATCTTTTTATCTTGTTGATAATAATAGAGATAATCAATATCCTTCTCGCTAAAGACCGACAATTTTGTCAGCCGCCCTACAAAATTGTCGTTTCTTTATATCCCTCAATCAAACATGTGCACTCCCAATATCTTGAATGGGGACGTACAAAATTCCACTCCAATTTTCGACAGAGATGCGGAATGTTGGTTGGGGGCTTTGTGACCCTTATCCCTTCGAAAAATTTTGGGAAGAAAAATGGATATTTCGGGGTCTAATAGTTGTAATATGCGTATCATTGTATTTATATTTTTCGCAAGGAGAAGGATCATGACAAAAATTCATCTGACTTTCGTTTGTGCATTTGTTTTTCTATGGATCGGTTTTTTAGGTGCCATGGATGTGGACGTGACGGGCGACTGGGAAATGACCATGGAATCTCCCAGAGGCGGCGAGATAACCCGTGACGTCCATTTCGAACAAGACGGAGAAAAAATCACAGTGACCATGGAAAGCCGCCGAGGCGATGAGGTGACCGCAGAAGGCACCATAAATGGAAGCGAGATCGAATGGACCGTTTCCAGAGAGACGCCCCGCGGTCAAATGACCATGACCTACAAAGGGACTGTGGACGGCGACACAATGACCGGCACCGTCGATTTTGGCGACTTCGGCAGCGGGAACTGGACAGCCAAACGCAAATAATTTTAAATAATACAAACATCCCTTTTTAAGTTGCATTTCAAAAACTGTGCCGGATGATATCCGAGCGACCCAATTGATGGGTCGAAAACACGCTCATTTTCCTCAGCGAGGAAACTTCGCTCGGATCCGAGCTTTCCTCACATCCCCCTGGTAATATGCCGTGCCACTCAAGCTCTTCTCAGGGATTTTTCCACCACAGAATTGCGTCACTAATCAAGGCGATGAGAATTCATGCCTTCACGGTTCCGGAATTAATAGCTCCCTCTTCCTTTTGATTGTACCGACACCCGTTCATTCAATCCTATAAATTTGATCTTTTATCGCTTACAATAAAAAACTGCGAGATGAAAGAGTGATTTAAATTCACGGGAAGATATTCTTCTCGTCTCCGTCTAATGAATGTGGGAGGCGAAGAAGAATTATGATGCTCAATGGACGAAAAAGATCTGGTTCAGAAGAGCCAAGAAGGCAACGAAGATGCTTACGGCGTTCTTGTGGAGAGATATAAAACAAAGGTGTTCAACATGGCCTACAGTTTGACTCTAAACCGGGAAGTCGCAGATGACCTTGCCCAAGAAGTATTCATCAAGGCCTTCTATGCCCTCCCGGGATTCAAAGGGAAAGCCGCCTTCAGCACCTGGCTCCATCAGATCACGGTGAACCACGCCAGAGACTACCTGAGAAAATCGTCGCGAATCAAACAGGTGCCCTTTGAAGAGACAAAAAGCGAACACTCCGGACATGAGGACGAGGCGGAGAAAAGAGAAAGAGAGGAAGAATTGGCTTGGAGGAAAAAGATCGTGCATGAAACGATAGCGTCGCTCCCTCCAAAATACCAGATCATCCTCTCGCTGAGAGATATCCAGGGACTGCCCTATGAAGAGATCTCTCGCGTGCTCAAAATCTCTTCGGGGACTGTGGACTCTCGGCTTCACAGAGCCAGAAAAATGCTGAAAAAAAAGATCGCACCTTTCTTAGAAAAGGAAGGAGGACAACAATGAACTGTAAAAAAGCGGAAAGGCTCTTCCTCAGAGCCCAAGACGGGCTTTTGAACGAGGCGGAGACCCAAGAGCTTGAAAAGCATATAGATAGCTGCCTTTCCTGCCAAAAAAATAGAGCCGAGTACCTGTATATCTTCGGGGCTCTCGAAAGGACGGAATTTCCCGAACCCAAACCCTACTTCTGGGAGCGTCTGCGTACCAGGCTGAAAGAACAAAAACATTTTGAACCGTGGCAATCGTGGAAACAGTGGGGACTCCGGGCCATCCCGGTGTCTCTTCTTCTCGTTTTGTTCCTGGCATCTGCCATCCTCATCCTCGGGCCTCAGCCCAGCGAAGAACTCAGTCCATCGGGCGCCCTTCTTTTTGAAGACACAAGCCCCCTCCAAGACACTGAAAGCATCCTGGAACAGGAGCGTGTCGAGGATAAGAACATGATGTTGATCTTCGCCTCCCTGGAGGAACAGCCCGGTTCGAGGAGACCACTTCCATGAGAAACAATTATAAACTCTGGATCATATTATCACTGATCGTCGTCTTCATAGCGGGTGTCATCAGCGGCGTGTTGATAGACAAGAACATCCTGAATAAGGGAAGACGCGATTCCCACAGGCGTAGCTCAGCACGTTTCCCCACCCTGGAAATAATGGCTGAGGAACTGGCGCTCTCTGCCGAACAGCAAGAAGATATCAGAAACATCTTTCAAAACAACGAAGAGCGTTTTAAAAATCTGAGGAAGGACATGGACAAAAGCCTCAGAGAGATCAGGACCCAATTGCTCACCGATATCAAATCCGTGCTTGATGAAAAGCAAAATATCAAGTTCGAGGAAATGATCGAAAAGTACAGGTCTCAAAGAAAACGCGAGCACGAAGAATGGAAAAAGCGCAAGGAAAGATCCCAAAGAGATAGCGGAGACAGAGATAAAGGAGAGAGAAGATGAAAAGGAAGTTGATTATCGGGATTACGGTCGCTGTCGCTGTCGCCGTGTTCGTATTCGGCCTTAAGGCCCTCAACAAGAACAACACGAACGGTGTAAGGTTCAAAAAAGAGACCATTAAAACAGGGAGCATAGAGGCCCTTGTCGTCACGACGGGAACGGTAAATCCTGTGATGACTGTCGATGTAGGCAGTCAGGTATCGGGAAAGATCGAGGAAATCTTTGTAGACTTCAACTCTGTGGTCCGGGAAGGACAGATCATCGCCAAGATCGAACAATCCTCTTTCCTGACTCGGGTTCAACAGAATAAAGCCAACTACCAAAGCGCCGTCGCTTCGGTGGAGAAGTCCAGGGTTACGCTCGAAAATGACAGGAAAAAATTCGAGAGAGCCCTAGATCTCTTCACCAAGAACCTGATCTCCTTTGAAGAAAAGGAATCCGCAGAAACCCAGTATTACAGCTCCAAAGCCGACCTACAGTCGTCCGAAGCGAAGCTCGAACAGGCCAAATCCCAACTGGACTCGAGTGAAGTCGAACTGGCTTATACGATCATCAAATCTCCCATCAACGGTGTGGTCATCAACAGGAACGTGAACGTGGGACAGACAGTGGCAGCCAGTTTTCAAGCCCCGGTCCTCTTCCAGATCGCCAACGATTTGAGCAAAATGCAGGTGGAATGCAGTGTCGACGAGGCGGACATCGGCAAAATTAAGGAAAGCCAGAGAGTGACATTCACTGTGGATGCCTTTCCAGACGATAATTTTTCTGGAACGGTGAGCCAGGTGAGATACTCTCCGGAGATTGTACAGAATGTCGTGACATATACAACCATCGTGGCCGTCGAAAATCCGGAGATGAAATTGCGGCCGGGAATGACCGCCACAGTCTCTATTGTCGTGGGCGAGGCCAGAAATGCGCTGCTCGTCCCCAACTCCGCCTTGCGATTCACGCCCCAGTTCACCCAGGAAGAGCTGCAGGAGATGTTCGAAAAGCTGAAACAGGAGAGACAGGGGCAAAGAGGGGCTTCTGCCCAAACAGGCAATGGTGGATCCACTCAAGGTGGAGAGGCACGATCTGGACAGATGGGAAGGCAAGGCACATCTTCCGGATCCCAATTCGGTATGGGCGGAGGCCTCGGGACGCAGAGAGCCCAACGCAAGGATGTGGGCCGGGTCTGGATCGAGGATGAAAAGGGAAATCTCGAATTCATAATTATCAGAACAGGCGTCACCGATAATACCTACACCGAAGTTGTCAGAGGACAACTCCAAGAAGGTCAAGAAATCATCACCGGTGAAAATCACGATGACGGAGATTCCGAAAGAAGTAACGAGGCCATGAGGCGAGGGATGTTCATGATGCGGCGGTAATCGTCTTGATTGACAGTCCGGTATTAATGAAAAACCAGCAGATGGAACAACCAAAATGGATAACAACAATCTCATACAACTGGAAAACGTATCACGCACCTATCAGATGGGGGAGTCAAAGGTCCGAGCATTAAAAGGAATCTCTTACACCGTTAAAAAGGGGGATTTATTGGCCATCATGGGCCCATCCGGTTCCGGCAAATCCACCTTGATGAACATTATCGGATGTCTGGATAAACCATCAGGCGGGCAATATTTCCTAGAAGGACAGGAAATATCCACCTTTAACAAGAATGAATTGGCACAGACGAGGAATAAAAAGATCGGATTCATCTTCCAGAACTTCAACCTGCTTTCGAGAACGACCGCCCTGGAAAACACAGAGCTCCCACTGCTCTACTCGGATGTGTCCAATAAAAAAGCCAGAGAGATGGCGATGAAAGCTCTCGATATGGTCGGTTTGAAAGGTCGGGAGCTCCACAAAACGAACCAGATCTCCGGAGGCGAGATGCAGAGAGTGGCCATTGCAAGGGCACTTGTAAACAATCCATCCTTGATACTTGCGGATGAGCCCACGGGCAATTTGGACACAAAAACAGGGTTGGAGATCATGGAGATCTTCCTGCGCCTTCATAAAGAAAAAGGGATCACGATCATCCTGGTGACACATGATCCTGAAGTTGCAGAATTTGCCCACAGAAGAGTCTATCTCAGAGACGGCGAGATCGAGCGTGAGGAGAGGAACTGAGATGAACATCGCGAAGACAGCAAAGGTTTCACTCATGGCCCTCAACCGAAACAAGATGCGCTCGTTCCTCACGGCACTGGGGATCATCATCGGTGTGGGTGCCGTGATCGCCATGGTCAGCATCGGGCAGGGTGCCAAGGCCGAAGTGGAGCAGCGGTTCACCGAGATGGGAACGAACCTCCTTTTCGTTAGGCCCGGCAGCATGTCCTTCCGTGGTGTCCGTGGAGGAGGGGGGAGCACGACGACGCTCAAGGAAGCGGATGCCAAGGCGATCCACGAGAATTGTGACGCAGTTCAGTATGTCTCTCCCAATGTGAATACGAGAGCACAGATCGTCTTCGGCAATAAAAACTGGAACTCCTCGATCTACGGCGTAGGCGAAAATTATCCAGAAATTCGCAACTGGAAGGTCGAATATGGAGTTTTTTTCGATGAGAACCAGGTCAGAACTGGCCAGAAAGTTTGTGTTTTGGGAAGTGAAGTGACCGAGAACCTTTTTGAGGGGGCTGATCCCATCGGACAGATCATCCGAATCAACAAGATCCCCTTCCGTGTGCTCGGCGTTCTGGAAACAAAAGGAGAGGCCGGAGGCTGGGGGAGTCGGGATGACATGATTGCGATCCCCTACACAACGGCTAAAAGCCGCCTCCTGAACATCGACTACATCCACTCGATAGACGTTTCTGCAGTTTCTGCGGAAAGAACGAATGAGGCGACAGAACAGATCGAAAAGCTCCTGCGGATCCGTCACAAGATTGCCCCGGGGGCTGAGGACGATTTTAACGTTCGGAATATGGCGGACATCGCAGAAGGGGCATCGGAAGCCACACAGGTACTGACCATTCTCCTCGGAGGAATCGCATCCATATCCCTCCTTGTAGGAGGCATCGGCATCATGAACATCATGCTGGTCTCTGTCACTGAGCGGATCCGGGAGATCGGAATCCGGATGTCGGTCGGGGCACGGGAGATGGATATCCTTCTCCAGTTCCTGACAGAAGCCGTGGTGCTGAGTGTTCTGGGAGGAGTGCTGGGAATCTGCCTCGGGCTTGGGAGCTCGGCTCTTATCTCGAAGTTCGCAGGGATGAAAACACTGGTATCTTACGGATCGATCGCTCTCGCCTTTTTCTTTGCCGGGTCTGTGGGCGTTTTTTTCGGCTTTTATCCGGCTCGTAAGGCATCAAAGCTTGACCCCATCGATGCATTGAGGTACGAATAACCAATAGCATATAGAACGTTTATTCAATATAAACGTAATCAATACAGGATACAGTGAGTGTGCGTTGAAAATCGATATCCTTAAAACACGCTTCTGTCCTGTATCCAACATTTTTTCACCTGCATTATATGATTATGAATGCAGGAAGGATCGGAGGATAATTATGTTGAAAAAAACAATCGTGACATTGTCCATGTCCATCTTGATTCTGGGAATTCCCCTTTTTAGCCAACAGGAAGAACCGAACATCTCTCTTTCCCTCAATGACTGCATAACAAGGGCCATGGAAAATAACTTGGGACTGGCTGTTGCTGTCCTGACTCCGCAGCTCAGAGATATCGGCGTGTCCCAGGCTAAGGAGAAGTATCTGCCTTCCCTAAGTTTCGGCTTCAATAGGAGAGACACGCAACAAGCATCATACTCCTTCCTCGATGCAGCAGATATCCTTATAAGTTACAGCGATGAGTTATCGGGAGAGATCCAACAAAATATTCCAGGCGGCGGAAGTTTCACCGTCTCCCTCGATACATCCAAATATGATACGAACAGGACAGGAATAACGATCAATCCCAGCTATCGCAGCCAGCTAACATTCAATTTCACCCAGCCACTGCTGAGAAATTTCGGCCTCATGGCCTCCAACAGAGAGATCATCATCGCCGAAACCAACCTCGCGATCTCGGAGAAAGACCTGAAAAGATCCCTTCAGAACACTGTGTATAACGTAGAACAAGCGTACTGGAATCTGGTCTTTTCCATCGAAAATTTGAAGGTGTCCCAGCAATCCCTCAATCTGGCCAAAGACCTGTTGGAGAAGAACCGGAGAGGTGTCGAGGTCGGGACACTGGCTCCGATCGAGATCATAACCGCCGAGGCCCAGGTCGCCCAAAGGGAAGCAGACATCCTGGCCGCGGAAGCTGAAGTGAGGAACAACGAGGACAGGCTCAAACAGGTGATCAATCTCGCCGCAGACACAGAAAATGCGGATGTACTCCAAATCATGCCCATGGAGGAACCCTCTTTCAAAAAGGTCGACATCAGCCTGGAACAAGCCCTGACTACGGCTTTGCAAAAACGGCCCGATCTCGAATCCCTAAGACTCGGCATACAGAATTACGAACTCAACATGAGCTATGCCAAGAACCAATTGCTCCCTGCATTGAACCTCAATGCGTCCTACTGGAGTCCGGGAGTCTCCGGTGACCAGTTGATCTATGATCCGGACGATCCCTTCGGACCGCCGATCGGTTCGATCCCCGGAGGAAGAGAGGATGCCTTCCAGGATGTCTTCGGTTTTTCGTACAAAAACTGGTCCTTCAACCTCACCCTGGACTTTCCACTCAATACCGTGATTTCACGGGCCGCTGTCGCACAGGCAAGAGTCGACATGGAGCAGGCCAAACTCAGCCTCAAAGAGCAGGAGCAGCAGATCTACACTGACCTGAAGATCGCTGTCAGGGCTGTAGAGACGAACTTCAAGCGCATCCAGGCGCTAAAGATCGCGAGAGAATTAGCGCAGAAACAGCTGGAGGCCGAAGAAGAAAAACTCAAGGTGGGACTCTCCACGAACTACTTCGTGCTTCAATACCAAAGAGATCTGGCCACCGCACGGTCCCAGGAGATCCGGGCCATTATCGATTACATCCTATCGGTCGCCGCCTTAAACAGGGATATGGGCACAAGCCTCGAAGAGAAAAACATCCAGCTCTCTGGATTATGGAATAATTAGTGTTCCTTCAAGAAAGTTTTATTGGAAAGAGTTTGTTAGCAGTTTTGATGAATAATTCAGTCAAGATGGATTATTCACGGACCGAGGTTGCAGTAGCGGCAAGGAAGTGACTCATGAAGTCGTAGTGATCTACTACGAATGAGTTACAACGAAGCCGATGCTGTAAGATCGGTTCGCCTGGAAGGTGAAAGATGCTGCCAATAAGAAATAAAATGGTTTTTTTAAATAAGTTTGGCAGCAACTTTTATGAATAATTCAGTCAAGATGGATTATTCACGGACCGAGGTTGCAGTAGCGGCAAGGAAGTGACTCATGAAGTCGTAGTGATCTACTACGAATGAGTTACAACGAAGCCGATGCTGTAAGATCGGTT
>JASFEP010000078.1:0-13698 GCA_050124775.1 Candidatus Aminicenantota bacterium | reverse complement strand
ATAAGGAATCCAATCGATAAAGCGCAGAATTGCATTGGAACCATCTCCTCACTTCTCTTTTGGATTCAATAAAAATTTGCCTTTTGTATGCAGCTTTTAGGGGAGAATGTGATACATTCATTTAAGTCTAAAATTGTATCCTATTCAATCAAATTGCAGCTATTATGATCGTTATCTAATTAACCATATCGTTTCACGTAGATCACTTAATTGTCAACAATTTTATATCTAATTAACATGGTCTGGAGGTATCTAGATTGCGGGTCGCAGATGCAGGTTTCACTCGGATCCATTCCTTTTCCAAAGTCAGTCCTTGAGGATGCTTTTTCCCCTTAAAGATCACCTGAATTTGTGTTAAAAATAATGTAAAATATACTGAAGAATGTATGATAGATAGTGATAAAGGAGGAACAGTGTTAAAAACGCAAAGACCTAAGCTGGACATGCTGTCTGGATCGTTCATCGATCATATTGTTTCTGAAGCATTGGATGTTCTGGGAAAAACGGGTGTGCTCATAGAGAACGATGAAGCCTTACAGCTTCTAGCCGATGCGGGATGTGAGTGTAAAGGGCAAACAGTGTTGTTCAAGAAAAACTTAGTCGAAGAGTCCCTGAAAACCACGCCTCATTCCATCAAAGTGTATGACCGCAACGGCGATCTGGCGATGAATTTGGAAGGCGATGCGATTCACTTCGATCCGGGCTCCGGGGCTTTGAAGATATTGGATCCGATCACATTGGAAGAGAGAGAGCCGGTAACCAGGGATCTCATCCGATTTGCGATATTGACCGACGCCCTGCCCAACATTGCGGCACAGAGTACGGAGATGATTTCCACCGACGTCCCTAGAACCATGCAGGACAGGTATCGGTTATATATTGGACTGCAGTTCTGCAATAAACCGGTCGTGACCGGCACTTTTACTCTGGGAAGTTTTGCGATCATGAAAGATATGCTGGTGGCAGTCCGGGGGAGTGAAAGAGCGCTCAAAGAGAAGCCTCTGGCAATCTTTGACTGCTGTCCGTCACCGCCCTTGAAATGGAGCAACTTGACTTGTCAGGATCTCATCGATGCATCCAAAGCGGGAATCCCGGCTGAACTTATCTCTATGCCTCTGACAGGAGCCACTGCCCCGGTAACATTGGCCGGGGCATTGGTTCAATTGACTGCCGAAAACCTGAGTGGTGTCGTCATTCACCAGTTAGCCGAGGCGGGATCGCCGATCATTTTCGGGGGTTCTCCCGCAGCGTTTGATATGCGGAAGGGAACCACACCCATGGGAGCCGTGGAGACGATGATGATCAATGCGGCTCATGTTCAGATCGGGAAACATCTCGGGCTTCCTACTCATGCCTACTTGGGACAGTCCGACGCAAAAATCGTCGACGGACAGGCAGGATTGGAGACAGGCATGAGCGCGCTCTCTGCAGCTTTAGCGGGTGCGAACGCCATCTCCGGCGCGGGCATGCTGGATTTCGAGAGCAGTCAGAGTCTCGAAAAACTCGTTCTGGATAACGAGATCTGCGGCATGGCTCTCCGAATGGTCAGGGGCATCGAAGCCAGGGGAGATCGATTGGGTGGGGATCTTTACGGGGATATTTACGATGGCAAACATTTTTTAACTTCGAAAGAGACGCTTCGGTGGTTTCGTGAAGAAATGTATCAGGCCGGTGTTGTGATTGACCGAGATGCATACGATATCTGGAAGAGTCAGGGCAAAAAGAGCGCCTGGGATCGGGCGTGCGAGGAAGTGGAGAGAATTACGAGTTCCCACACAGTGGAGCCTTTGCCGGACGATTCGCTCAAGGCACTGATGAGCATCATGAAAGACGATGCCCAGCGAATGGGCATCGATCTGCCTCCTTTGGATCGAGCTTAATGGTTGATAAACGGTTCCAGTGAATGACGGTTAGGTTCAGTTGGTCTCAATTACCATACAGGTCGCTGGTTCGGCGTCTTTTTTTTCAGGGTTTTGACCTTTTCCTCGACGTCAGGTTGATCGCCGTTGATTTCCAATGATTTCTCCCACGCAGCCAGGGCTTCCTCCCATAATCCCAGGCTGTAATAACATTCTCCTATGGAGTTCAGAAGGTTTGCATTGATCCCATACCGAGAGAGAGCCTTGTCATAGAGGGCAATGGCCTGATCGAATTCCCCCAGAGCCTGATGAGATTTTCCCAAAATAAGATAGAGTTGATAAGGAACCTCGGGCACATCAGAAAAAGCCGTCAGGACCTGCTTAACCTTGCTGTATTTTTTTTGAATAAAATAGACCTGGCCCAGGGGGAGCGCAAAATCTAAGGAATCGGGCTTCTTCTGGAAAGCTTCCTCTAATTTGGGCTGTGCTTCATTGGCTTCTCCCTTGCTTAACAACTGCTTTGCCAGGAGTAAGGAATAGACAGGATTATCTGGGGGGGGGAGTGTTTTGGTGTGAATCCAGGGCCGGGGGAATTCTGGAACAGAGGAAATCCCGAAATTCTCTTCCTCAGAAAGGATTTCCTGGTCACCATCCCATAACCCAACACGGAGGCGGTAGTAGCCCGGAGAAAATTCCTGGAGAGCAAATTCCTGTTTGAAATTCACTCCTCCTTCAAGTTGGCTGATATTTTGGGTGAAATTTAAAAATGGCTCATCGTCCTTGAAAAATTCATATCTCAACTGACCTTTTTGCCTTAAATCCGAAGATAATCCCGTAATCTGGAAAGCCAGGAAGAGCGTATCCTTTTGGAGGAAGATATTTTTAGGTTGATGAAGAAATTGGAAAGAGCCTAATTTGAAGGGCTTAAGATTCTGTCCCTCAGGAGAAGCCTGGGTCATCTTGTAACCTAATACCAAAGAACTCATGCCCAGTGGCGAATTTTCCTCGGGAATGATAATATCCTTTTCTACCGTGGTGAATTCTTTCGAGACTTCATTCTTTATTATCACCGAAAATTTGTAAGAGCCAGCAGTCAAAGGGAACATATCATAAATAGCGAAGGGCTTGTAGGTAATGCTTTTAAGCTGGTCTTCATTCAGTTCTACAGAAATGGCCCCCTCATATTGGTAAATCGTTTTTCCCTCTGAATCGGTAACATTTCCGTTGACTTTCAAATGCGTGGAATATTTATCTTGATACTGCTGCAATGAAAATCTCATGATTTCCACAACATAGTGAACAAAATAAATTCCCGGAGGATTCTGAAGGATTTTGATCGAAGAATCGTTGTCTATGTAATTGGTCGAATACTCCACTTCCACGATGTCTTTATAAGCTAAAAACTTCTCTGCATATTTGTCCTTCAATTCCTTTTGGGGAACGCTATAAATACTCGAAATCATCATATCAGAAGCCAGCGAGGGGCGGCCATAAAGAGTTGATTCTCCGGGAATAAGGGAAAGAGAAACATTGGCCAGTTGGGGGTTTACTTTCTTTAAGGTCTGGTAAGCTTGGACATAATCCGCCTGGTCGCCAAAGTAGGATGTGAGAAGAGCCTGAGGGCCATCGGCACTGGGGCTGTAAAGACAGTACTCTCCCACCCCATCTTTTTGGAAAAAAACCAGATTGAATCCGGTGGGAAGACCCAAGTGGGTTAAACCTTGATAAAACCAGACTTCAGTGTTGAATATCTGAGTTTCCCCGGTATAGCGATCGATTCCCCTGGGTTCACCGAGAATGATATAAATCCTTCCCCGGTCAGTTTTCCAGCCAGGCAAGGGGGCAGATCTCCCAAAATTATAATTGGCATAATTGATGCGACGATAATGCTCATCTTTGAATTCATTCTCCGGCGTTCCTGAGGTCGGATCCCTCTGTTTCCAGAAGGCTTCTATAAAAAGCTCTCTTTCTCGATCTGACTGAAGCTGGAGAAAAACCTCTTTCTCTAGAGGCGTAATAATATAGCTTACTTCCTCTTCCAGCCAGGTTTTAAATCGGAGAGGGAGATCGCCTTCTGACTGGATGCCGGATGAAATCCCTATCGGGAAAGCCAGCAAAGATAGGAACAGGATGACACTATTTTTTCTTATGAAATTCATCTTTCCGTCATTTTATCAAGTTGATCTCACTTGTTCATCTCATTCAAATGCATAAATCATTGTAGTATTAAAATTAGAGAAATTGCAAACAGGGGGGATAACGCTTTTTTATTATCAAACACTTACTGGCGCCCGTCTCCACATAGTCCAATTGATAGTCTAGTTTTCTTTGGAGGAGAGATAGAGGGACAGAAGAAATCCTCCTAGGCAGATACCGAAAATCAAGATCATGGTTAACAGCGCTTCAATCGTCATTTTTTTGTCAAAATCCCATTAGATAGATCCGATTCTTTCAACTTGTCTGTATCGCTATGCTATCCAACACAAAATATTCCTTAAGATCGATTATTATTCATAAAAAGCTTTTTCGTTATGATCCGGTTAAAAACGATAAAAACAGCCAACGCAACCGCCCATTGAAAGAGGACGGTTCCGATGGACGACCTCGCAAAAATATTCAGCCAGTTTTCCGGATCCGATGAATAGCTGTCCCAGAACCACCAGACAAGCATGGCTATCAACTGAAGAGGAAGAATAAATTTGACCAGATAATCGAACCATCGCCCCAATCGGACTTTATGTTCGGGACGAGTTATGATCTCTTCCCGGATTTTTCTGGGCCCCACTTTCAGAACCAACATCAAGAAGAAAGAACCACTGACGATGAGTCCCATGCCCCAAACCCAGTCCTGATTTTTGAAAAAACCCATGCTGATCGCCGAAGGAATCCCCAAGACAAAACAACAGATCCCCACGACCTTAACCGCCTTCTTCCTGCCCAATCCCGAATCCATAAAGATCCGGGTGACGAGCTCCAGCTGTGCGATGAGAGAAGAAAAAGCGGCAAAACACAACGCTAGAAAGAAGAGCGCAAGAAAGAAGGTTCCTGAAGGGATCTTGGAAAAGAGGATCGGGATCCATTTAAATGTCAGACCCTCATTCCCCTGTGCCATGATATCCAACACTTTTTCTTGGGCTAAATTCTGCCCGGCAAAAAAGGCAAAAACCGTGGGGATCACGGTAACAGCGGCCAGGAGAGAGGCGAAATTATTCCCGAATCCCAATGTGGCGGTCGTCAGCAGCGGATTCTCTTTTTTTCTCGAGTAGACGCCATATGTGAGCATCAAACCCCATCCTGCTCCCGTCGACCATGCCGATTGGCTCAGGGCATTTAACCACAGCTCGATGTTTCTCAATTGAGAGAGATTGGGCGCAAACAGAAAATTCAAACCCTGTACTGCACCGGGAAGCGTTAAGGACCTTACCATCGCGATCAAAAGCAGAACGAATAGAGATGGGATGAGAATCTTGTTCGCCCTCTCGATTCCATTGGTAATTCCGAAATAGATAATGGCACATCCAATAAAAACGGCTAAAAAATGGAAGCCCACGGGCTCCCATGAAGATGTAAAGCTATCCCAGTATTGGATCGGTTCTTTCCGGATCAATCCATGAAAGGATGCAGAAAAAAAATACTTGATACACCAGCCCGTGACCACAGTGTAATAAAATGTGATCGCGGCGGTCACAAAGGCCACAAAAGTCCCCATCCAGGCGAAGTTGCGTCCCATCATTTGGCCGAAGGAGCCGATCACTCCCTGGCCTGTCTTCTTTCCGATTGAGAGCTCAACTGTCAGAAGGGGTATGGCCCAGATCAGAAGAAACAACATCCAGGCGATCATAAAGGCCCCACCACCATACTGAGAGACGATACGGGGAAAACGCCACAGGTTTCCCGTGCCGATGGCCATGCCAATGCCGGCAAAAATTATACCCCAGCGCGAAAAAGATTCACTCTTTTGCATGATAAGGTCATCACTCTAACGCTTGTGGTTCTGTGTGTCAATACTGCAGATGCAGTTCGCTTGAATTCAATCTTCTTTCATTCTTGAGTTCCACAAAACGTATACTAATGCCATAATCCAAGAAGTGACATTAGCTTTTCGAATTATAATTGTGGGAGTAGAGCGGAGGAAATGATAATAAGTCAACAACTTATGAAACTTAACAGCATAATTATACATATTGATAGCATAATTTTACTATACACATCCTATCCGCCTATTTACATAATTATAATAGATGGGTAGTATGTTATAAATGGGACATATGTTGGAGGTTATGAATCCAAATTGTCCACCAGAGGAAAAAATAGCAGGAGGAGAATAATGAAAAAAACAGTCGTATCAATGATTGCAATTTTTACAGTTTTTTTTCTCATGGGTAGCATGAGCTATGCTCAGATAAGAACAGGAAGCATAAGAGGGACAGTTACAGATGCAGAAGGAGAGATTCTCCCAGGAGCCACAGTCGAATTATCGGGTGAGAAGCTTATGGGAGGTGGGCGCTCTATAATAACAAATGAAGCAGGGAAGTTCAGGTTTCCAAACCTAACGCCTGGAGAATATGAGTTAACCGTTACCATGGAAGGCTTCCAGACTGCCAAAAGGACAGAACTCAAGGTAAACATCGGTGGAACGACGACTGTGGATGTGGCCTTACAACTGGCCAGCTTAGAGGAGACCGTCACAGTATCGGCGGAATCTCCCGTGGTGGATGTGCAAAAGTCAGCTCTCTCCACCAATATCACTTCAGATTTGATGGAAGTCCTCCCCATGCGCCGTTTTACCTTCTTCGATTATGTGGGAACAACGCCAGGCATCACGAGTTCATCAGGAGACCACTCGAATAATTGGCAATCGGCCATGGGATCTGGTACCACCCAAAACGCCTATTACTTTGAAGGGGTAGAAACCAACAGTCCAGATAACGCAGGTTCCTGGTTATGGGCAAACCCCGATCAGATCGAAGAAATAGATGTTATCGTGTCAGGAGCTCCGGCTGAATATGGGAACTTTCAGGGCATGGTAGTCAACCTCGTCAGCAAAACAGGTTCCAATACATTTAGTGGCACTCTCAATTTTTATTATCGTGCAAACTGGTTAGTAGGAAATAATACGCCCGATGAAGAATTTCCTTTCTATCGCGATAAGTATAATGAGCTGACTGGAACTATTGGGGGGCCGATAATAAAGGATAAACTTTGGTTTTTCTGGGCGGGACAGCTCATGACTGATACATCGGTTGGAGTTGGGGCCGATCCAGCTTATGGAGCAGGCCTCTATCGATATAATACGACGTTTGGGAGACTTGACTGGCAGATCAATAAAAATAATAAGTTCAGCTTTTCAATTGACATCAACTGGTACAGATGGGAAGAAACGCCTAATGAATTTGAACCTTATGAAACATCGACGTCTGAAGATTCCTCGAATCCTCTTCCAAGTGCCACTTGGACTTCGATCCTCAGTCAAAATACATTCTTTGAGATCAAATATACCGGATGGTGGTGCACTCAAATAGCGGAAGCTGCAGATGGAGACAGGGTAACTCCAGCACGTTATGATGCGGCCACTGGGATGTATTCGGGAAACTCTTATTGGTGGGGTGAATGGCCCCAAGGCCAGCATCAAGTCCAGGGCACAGTTTCCCATTTTGCTGACGATTTTCTCCAGGGCGACCACGAGTTTAAATTTGGGGTTCTTTACAATCACAGTTGGGCTGGATGGAAATGGGGCTACCACAGTAACGTGTATTATTACGATTGGGATGGGTATCCTTATTATGCCTTTTTTATGGACCCTGAGGAATATGGAGGAGTTCTTAACAGAACCAGTGCATTTCTCGACGATAGTTGGACTATCCATAACCGCTTGACCTTGAACTTGGGTGTCAGATTTGATCACACTCGAGGCGGCTATCCCGAGTTCTCTAGACTGGATAAAGACGCAAACCCAACAGGAGAAACATTTCCAGCGGATATGGACATTCTCAGATGGGACACATGGTCGCCGCGGCTGGGACTTGTTTACCAATTGACTGCAGATAGGAAAACAATATTGAAAGCAAGTTATGGTCGGTATTATGGGCATATGCTTATGCGGGACTTTTATCAAAGCGCCCCATCGAAATCTTTTAGATACTGGTATGGATACAACTGGAGTACAGGTGAATACGATAATCTATGGCAAGAGATAGATCCCATCGCTGATAGAGGGATTGACCGGAATATAAAAAGTCCCTATTCTGACTCCTTTTCCGTAGCCATCGAAAGGGAAATACTCCCTGATTTCTCTCTTTCTTTAACGGGAGTCTATAAGGAATCCAAAAATCCTGTCGATGATCAGAATACGACAGCAGAATATGAGGTTATAGATTACTATGATGAATTCGGTGACCAGACGATTCAGATCTACAATCAGACAAATGACAGTTTTTATTTAACCACCAATCTAGATAATAGAACGACTTATAGAGCATTAATTTTAGCCTTCAGGAAGCGTCTCTCCAGCAACTGGCAGGTGGATGGGAGTTTTACCTGGTCTCAGGGACGGCAGTACCCCAACGGTTATTGGGATAGGAATGATCTCATCAATATGTACGGAGTCCCGAGCTATTATGACCGAGAATATCAGTTCAAGATCAGTGGAACCTATATCTTTCCTTATGGATTTATGTTCAGCGCCTATTTTTCTCATGAGCAAGGGAGACCTTTCAACCGAACAGTAAGCGTACGGCTGGATCAGGGACGTCGAACCATAGCAGCTGAAGAAAGAGGCAGTCAAAGATATCCGAACCCGACCTATTTGGATCTGAGAGTGGAAAAAGAGTTTAGACTCTGGGGAAATTCCAGGTTAAAATTCTTAATAGACGTATGGAACCTCTTTAATGCCGACTACTACTACTGGGTTGGCTCAACTAATGCGGACAGCGACGCCTACTTGGCACCATCAGGTTACGCTTTACCCAGGAGAGCTCAGTTAGGTATTCGCTTCGTTTTCTAAACAGCTCACGCCGTTTCCAAGGAAAGGGGAAGCCCGCAAGCTTCCCCTCATTTCTGTGGAATGAGGCGGCATGCAAGAATCAATTCCAGCTCACAGTGACAGGCCTTAAGGTCATGCCGGGAGTGGCGGCCTGATGAGGATTTGATTTTCTTGGCTGGGGACACGGTTATATTTATGCACAGAAGAGGATGGCTGGCATATGCCAGGAGTTTAAAACTTAAAAATTCTCAAGGAGGAATTATACTGAGATGCGAAGAATTGTCATTTCCGTAGTTTTTTTAATAGCCATAAATGTTTTGACTCCTTCTGCCGAGCTGTTCGAAGTAAAACATTGCACCGGTGTCTATGTCGGCAAAAACCTCACGGCAGATGGCAGTGTCCTGCTCGGTCAACTTGGAGACGAGTGTTCTAGCCACTGGATCGAGGTAATCCCTCATCGGTTTTGGGAGGAAGGAGCTGTTCTTTCCACAGGTGTCACCACCGAAGCCAACTTTCCCGGCGTTTTGACGGAGATCCCACAGCTTGCTGAGACGAATAAATACCTCACGGTGCGCTATTCCGAATACAAAGGATTTCCTCCTCCCCTCGAAAACGGGGGATTAAATGAATTCGGTGTGAGTGTGGTGGATGTGTGGTCTCCTTCCCGGAGTGAACTCCAAGCCATGACGCCAAAGCCGCAGAGAGGACTCAGTTACAGCGATGAAGCCCGTATAATGATGGAGCGCGCCAAGACTGCTCGGGAGGCGGTGGAAGTTATAGGTCGCATGATCGATCAATATGGTCATGCAACTTTTGGAGGCAATGTCCATCTCGTCGCCGATCCCGAGGAAGGATGGATTATCGAGGAGTTCGCAGGCGGCCAGGGTTTGTGGGCCGCCAAACGTCTTGGCCCCTACGACATACTCGTCATTCGTCCAGGTTATCTGGGCGATTTCCCTCTTGAATACAAGGAGGATCCCGATTTCATGGGGTCGGATAACCTGATCTCGTTTGCTCTGGAGCAGGGATGGTACGACCCGGAATCAGGACGACCATTCAACATTTCTGAGATATACGAGAGTGATTTCGACGAGACGCAAACCGGCCATCAGCGGCGTGTGAGCGCGGTCATAGAGGCAGAACAGGCGCTTCGGGCTAAGGCGCCTAACATCACTCTTCGTGATGTGATGGAAATTCTTAGGGATCAGCGATTTCTGAACAGAGCAACAAAATATGGACAGGTCGCACAGCTCAGGAAAGACATACCGAATGAACTATCAGCACTGTGGATTGCCGTAGGTTCTCCTGCCGCGAGTGTTTATATCCCTTACTATCTAGGCATATCCAATGTCCCACTGGAATACATGGAACACCGCTATCTCACAAAAGGCGAAGCGTTGAAAATGGAATTGGTAAAAGAACGCCAGAGCCAAGAAGCGACAGCCTATGCCTTCAGGTTATTCGATAGGCTCTTCATGCTGGCCGATGAACACTTCGATGAATTTCATCCAGAGGTCATAGCTACATTTCGTGCATTTGAGGACCAACTAGTTTCGCGACAGGAAGATATCGAAACCATCGCTTTGCAGCTTCTCCAGGGAGGAAGATCCGATCTTGCCCAGCGATTCCTGACTTACTACTGTCAGACCGAGGCTCTCAAAGGCTTGAGGTTGGCCCGCGTCTTGGCAGACAGCTTGGAAGCAAGAACACGACTTCTTTTCGGAATCCGATCCCTCCCTTCGATTCGGCATGAGCTTCCGGATTAGACGGAGAGGCCCTGAGGAAGCATGATCCCCAAAACAGCAGGATCGGGCCTGTTTTTTTTGGATACAAACCAATTTGAGGAATCGCCGGCACTAAAAGCCTTCGTGAATTAGCTTTTTTTTACAAATGCTTAATAAAAAAGTACAATATTCGGATAAATTTATAGTATTTAATGGATATAAGAATTAACACAAAGGAGCCAAATATGGAGATTCTCGAAGAGATTGTTACTGCAATCGATAAAGGCGATGCAAGCGCAGTTCGTGAATTATCTGAAAAAGCTCTCGGGAAAAACATACCAGCCGTTGACATTTTGAACAAGGCCTTAGTAGCTGGCATGAATGTGGTGAGCGAAAAGTTTAAAAATTGTGAAATTTTCATTCCGGAAGTATTGATTTCGGCCAAAGCGATGAAGGCAGGAATGGATATTGTAAAACCGTTGTTGGCCAAGGGAGATGTAAAATCTCCGGGAAAAATAATCATTGGAACTGTCAAAGGAGATTTGCATGATATTGGAAAAAATATCGTAGCCATGTTGCTGGAAGGCGCGGGTTTTGAGGTGGTCAATCTGGGGACAGATGTTTCCAAAGAGAAGTTTATCGAATTCGCCGAAAAAGAAGATGCCGATATCATAGGATTGTCAGCCCTCTTAACCACAACCATGTTGTACATGAAAGAAGTTGTCGACAGTGTCAAAACAGCCGGTCTCGACCGAAACGTTAAGGTAATAATCGGAGGAGCTCCTATTTCGCAATCTTATGCGGATGAAATAAATGCCGATGGTTATGCCTCGGATGCCACCTCCGCAGTAGACCTCGTAAAAGAAATTCTTAAACCTTAACTTTTGACGTCGGTGGAATGAGATCGAACAAATTCGGTCGATCTTAGGAACAAATGAGCAGGAGTATGCCAATATTGAATTCGATTCAGTTCCAGTTGAGCCTTGATGATTTTGGCAAGGAATTTCGATCGGCTTGGAAGAATTCCTCCTTAAATTTTCAAGAATTATTGGAGACAGCACAATCGTTGATTACTCCTAAATTGTTGTATAAAGTTTGTTATGTAAACCATAGGGAGAACAACCGGATTGAAATTGAAGATGTGATTTTTTCCAGCCATGTGTTGAGCGTAAATCTCCAAAAAATCGGTAAAGTTTTCCCATACGTTATCACCATAGGTTCTGAGTTGGAGGACGAAGCCAGTTCAATGAGTGATCTCCTCCAGCAATATTATCTCGAGAGCATAGGAGATGTAGCTCTGCGGTCGGTAAAATCATATTTAGAGAATCATATACGAAAAAAATTTGGGATAAAAACACTATCCAGCATGAGCCCTGGCTCTCTAGAGGACTGGCCAATCACCCAACAAAAACCTTTATTTGCCTTGTTCGGAAGTGATGCGGATTCAACTGGGATTAGGCTGACGGAAAAAATGCTGATGATTCCAAGAAAGTCCATATCAGGCATTTTATTTCCGACAGAGGTAACTTTTTCTTCCTGCAAACTGTGTCCTAGAAAAAACTGTCCAGCGAGAAAAGCCATATACGATGAGAATCTTATGCGCAAATATGAGTTGCGTGACGGAAAATAGAATCTAGACCAAGATAAAAATAGAATCGTATCGAAAAAGAATAAAGACAGGGAAGACAGCTTGTTCTCCCATCATTAGATTAATATCGTAATGGAACTGGAAATAAAAGAAGAAAAAAACATTTACACGAAGCCGACGTTTTTGGTCTCCTTGATCGTGATGTCCGTTTTTTTTCTGTTTGGCGTGACAGCAACGGAGAGTTTGGGAGGAGCAGTCCGTACCACATTTGATTTTATGGTCAAGAATCTGGGCTGGTCTTTTATTCTCAGCGCATCTGTTTTTTTATTTTCGATTGTGTTTTTGCTGGTAAGCCCTCTCGGTAACATCAAGCTGGGAGGAGATAACGAAAAGCCCGCATACTCCAACCTCCCGTGGTTCGCCATGTTGTTCAGCTGCGGTATGGGAATCGGACTGCTCTTTTGGGGAGTATCCGAGCCTATCTGGCACTACATGTGGCCGCCTTACGGAGAAGCAAACACTTCGGAAGCGGCCTATGTGGCTATGCGGTACGCCTTCTTCCACTGGGGATTTCATCCTTGGGCGATTTATGCGGTAGTAGCAGCCTCGCTGGCCTATTTTTCTTATCGGAAGAAATTGCCGATGCTGTTGAGTTCTACACTGGAACCGATTCTGGGATCCAAAAATATCCACGGTGGTTGGGGCATCCTGATCAATGCGCTTGGTGTGTTTGCCACGCTGTTTGGCCTGGCAACTTCCCTGGGTCTGGGTGCCATGCAGATCGGCTCTGGTTTGGATAGCTTGTGGGGAATACCGAGCACGGCCGGTGTCTGGGTGGTCATAGTCTTAGTCATCACTGCAGTTGCGGTTGTTTCAACGGTATCCGGGATCGACCGGGGCATCAAGTATCTGAGTCAATTCAACATCGTCATTGCCTCCTTGTTGATAATTTTGGTGTTCATCATGGGGCCTACGCTTTTTATCCTGAATATATTTACTCATTCTACGGGTGATTATCTACAGTACATCATCCAAATGTCATTCCATATGGATCCGGCCAGCGGCGGCTCAGATGGCTGGACTGGTGCCTGGACCATCTTTTTCTGGGCATGGTGGATCGCATGGGCGCCTTTTGTGGGAACATTTATTGCCCGGATCTCACGGGGTAGGACCATCCGCAACTTTGTTGTCGGGGTTTTATTGATTCCAACCGGGGTCAGCTTGATTTGGTTCAGCGTTTTTGGGGGGTCGGCACTCTTTACGGAACATCTAGGCACTGGGGGTATTGCCGATGCCGTGTCAAAGGATTCAGCAGCCGGTTTCTTTGCTTTTCTGAGTACCTTGCCGGTTTCGAATGTACTGATCGCTGTTGCCATGATATCCGTTGCTGTTTTTTTCATCACATCTTTGAACTCGGGTACCTATGTCAACAGCATGCTTACCTCTCTGGGCAATCCCAATCCACCCATACCTATGCGTCTTATATGGGGGCTTCTTGAGGGGGGTATCGCTGCAGTCTTGCTTTTTTCCGGAGGGCTGGAAGCG
>JASFEP010000077.1:0-13719 GCA_050124775.1 Candidatus Aminicenantota bacterium | reverse complement strand
TCTTGTGTTTCTCAAATAGTACCTGGGTCAATCTGGAGACATCTATATGGTCAACGGTAAAGGTTCCGATCCCACATGATTGCTCGGGAGAATAGGATGTGAGGATCCTGACGCCTTTGAGTTTCTCCAGTCTTTTCGCCCAGTAGTCCCTGAGGTAACGGAGACGTTCTTGTTTATTCGTACCGCCGAGACCGTTGTGGAATGCGATCGCCTCGCCCACTGCGAGTTTTAAAGCTTCAGGCTGTGTGCCGAAGTGTTCGAATTTCCTGATATCATCGCCCCGTGGATCGGGCGCAGGAAACAATGGCCAGATATCCTTGATCCTGTCTTTTTTTACGTATAAAAAACCTGTGCCGATAGGGGCCATCATCCATTTATGGAGGTTCGCTCCATAAATATCGCAGTCTAAGTCTTTCTGCTTAAATTCAAAATGGCCGAAAGCATGCGCTCCGTCGATCACGACTTCTATCCCGTGCTTTTTTGCTATCAGGCAGATATCCTTGACCGGGAAAATTTGGCCGGTCAAGTTTGTGATGTGACATAAAAGTATCATACGGGTCTTTGGAGTGATATTTTTGTTGAACAATTCAACGAGTACATCCAAGTTTTCAGGAGGGTATGGAAAATTAAATGTTTTGACCACGATCCCTTCTCGTTTCTCCCTCTGGAAGAGAGCATTTTTCATCGAAGGATAATCATGCAGCGTGGTAAGAACTTCATCCCCAGCCTTCAATTCGAGACCCAGAAGCGCAATCTGGAGAGCTTCTGTTACGTTCCTGACAAGCGCAATCTCTTCGGGAGAACAACCGAACATATCGGCAATTTTTTTTCGGATCAATTCTTTCCGCGGTCTCATGTATCTCCAGGAATTCAACACTGGAGCTCCATTCGACCAATCCATATAACGTTTGACAGCGTCGATAACAATTCGCGGAGCAGGATGTACCCCGCCGTTGTTGAGATTTATTATGCTACGATCGATATCGAAGGCCTGTTGGGCATGGAACCAGTAACTTTCATCTCGAGCGATCTCGAGCGCTGACGAATTTTTGAGCTCTTCACGCTTCTTTGCAAATGCAGCTGCAGCCTCTTCTTTCCCAACACCAAACATTCCTACACTGCTGATTCCAACGGTCAAACCCTTAAGAAAATCACGGCGGCTTGTTTTCATCTCCTTTTCCTCCTTCATCATCCCGGATCATTCTTCGATAGAAAGAAGCGGAACCGAAATGAATGTTCTCCAACGCGTAGTGATAAACATATCACATTCGTCGATAACCGGTAAACAGAAAACAGAATGACACTAAAAGGGAGGCTCTTTCGGTATCGGATTGCTCCCGTAAAAATAGTCGTCGGCCCACACAGACACCTTTTGGGCGGCTGTAGAGCGTTTGATCAATTTTCTGATCGAATCGTGAAACCAATTCTGAGGCTTGCTGTAAGGGCAAACATAGATGCACATGGCACAATCCGTTCCAGCTTTTCTCCAAAATCGATAACACTCTTCTCTGTTCATAACCCATTTCATAACGCCATTTTCTTCGGTTTTTTCCCCGAAGGGAATGGCTTGAGCCGGACAGTTGTTCGCACATTTTTTGCATGTCATACAAAAATCCTGGACACCAAACGCTCTGGGTGCATCCGGTGTCAAGGGCAGATCTGTGGTGATGAGTCCCAATCGGACACGTGGCCCATATTCTTCCGTGATCAAAACGCCCAATCGGCCGATTTCACCGATTCCTGCAAGCCACCCGAGGGGCGGCAGAATGGCCTGATAATTGCTCCCCGCGATATGACCGCGTGCATCGTAGCCCATGCGACGGATCAGGTCAGCTGCGACAATAGAAACCTTCGCGATCTCAACATACTTTTTTTCTGTTTCAACGATCACCGAAGCCTTAGGAGAGGCAGCGATCATGGCAATATCCATCTTTACCGCAAAGACGACAGCATATTTGTGTTTCAATTGTATTTCCAAGCCGTAGGGCTCTGGTCCCCTTCCGACATGTGAATAAACGTAGTTCTGGTCCAACTCACAGACTCCGCAGATATCCCCCCCTAAATACCTTATTATATTTTTCACTAACCGAGTGTTGTCGAAAGGGGACAATTCCATTTTTTCCGGTCCGACATCTCCGGTCACATGTTCGACATGCTTCTTCAGATAATCATCCTCTGCTGCCGCCAAGGTAAAAAGCACGGGATCTTTTTTTTGATGTGCAGGCGTCAGAATATCGGGAAGCGTGCGGATATCATCATCTGTGTCTTTGTAATTCGGTCTGCGGTTGTAGTAAGCATTGTATTCATCACTATTTTTTTCGAGATCGAATCTGGCAAAAATCGTGTCTCGCTCATCAATCCTTTTCATTTCGCCTGTAAGTTCGATACTTCCAACTGATTTTGATGAAAAATAAAGGATAAAAAGTGCGGATGAGGTTGCAAGGAACACAGTCAGAAATAATAGATTTCTTAAAACACCTGAAAGGATAAGAACAAGGATATTAGCGGTCATTAGAGCAGCCAGAATAAAAAGACTCGAACGCAAGGCTTTTTTCTCCCCTTCCCTATGGCTGTAGAAAGCGAAAACCAAAAAAAATCCGATCAATATCAGAAAGGAAATTTCCCCTATGAATATCAAAAAGTTCATGCCCTAAAAGTAATAAAAGCAATGATCAAAGTCAATGTCTTGATGGACTTTAGGAAAGAGCCGATGATTTTTTTTAGGTTGGACTTTACGATTCCTAATGACCTGTGATACATTTAGCACAATAAAAGATTAGCTAAGACAAGGAACCATCACTATGAAATACAAGCACTATTTTAAATCCCGTAAAGGAGAGATGGTCAATCTCCTAAAAAAAATCGCCAGCCTTGAATCACCATCTTCCGATAAGAGCGCTGTCGATAAGTGTTCCAACTACCTGGCCAAAGAATTCCAAAAATACGGAGCTAAGACCACTCGTTATCCATTCCGGGATATAGGAGATCTTTTTCTGGCAGAATATCCGCGTCTCAAAACAAGGGAAAGAAAGGAACAGATTCTCGTACTCACTCATGTGGATACGGTCTGGCCTGTCGGGAAGCTCGAAGAAATGCCTTTCTACATCTCAGGAGACAAGGTATTCGGTCCAGGAGTACTGGACATGAAAGCCGGACTTGTTATGGCTATTTCTTCTATTCGAGCCATCCATGAACTCAACATCGAACCGCAAAAAAAGATTGCAATTTTTATGAATTCCGCTGAAGAAGTGGGGAGTGAAGCCGCGAACGAGATGATCCAAAAATTGGCCAAACGATCGAGTTGCGTGCTCTGTCTGGAGCCGTCACTCCCGGGAGGGGCACTGAAGAACCAGAGAAAAGGACGTTTTGTCATAAAGCTTAGTGCCAGGGGTAAATCGTCACATGCAGGGCATCCCGAAGAGGGCGTCAATGCCATTGAAGAGCTTATGGTCCAACTCAGGACAATCCGAAGAATAAAGTCAGAAGCCATTTCTGTAAACATCGGGATTATAAAGGGTGGTGATAGGGTCAATATCGTTCCTGAAAGTGCCAGTGCATACCTGGACATCCGATTTTGGAACAGCACCCAAAGGACAAAGATCCTCGATTCATTTAAGCTTCTCCAGCCAAAATTGAAAGGTGCTAAAATCAAATATTCTGTAGAGAGTTTTCTCCCTCCGTTGGAAAAAACACAAGCTTCGGATAGGCTTTTCACCCGAGTCAAAGACATCGCTTCTTCTATGAATATACACCTCGAAGCTGGAAAAACGGGCGGAGGCTCCGATGCATCGATCGCTGCAAATACAGGCGTGGCGACTTTGGATGGGCTCGGTCCCGATGGAGCCGGCATTCATGCCGAAAACGAACATCTTCTCCTTTCCTCGCTCATCGAAAGAACGGCTCTTTTTACAGAATTGTTGTGTCAACTGTGATTGACTGTTAAGATAATTTCTGTTAACTTATCGAGTTGAAGAACTCCTGAAAAATCAGAGATCGGCAGATCCTTAAGAGGCCGAACGAGTCGTATCAAAAGAATAGATCCAAATCCTCATTATTGACAGATCGCCCATCTCGATAAGCTTTCAGGAGAGGGTATCTCTTCGATGAACAGTCCCTTTGGAGACATGGGTGTGGATTTCCTGTTAAGGGCTTTTGGGTGCCCGAATAAATCACTCGAAGACCTTGCATGTATTTTTCAAAAAGGCGCTTTTATTTGTGAAGCCAAAGATATTTAAAAGGAGAAGTGACAATGAAAAAAGTTCTTATCTGTGATCCGATGGATCCCGACGCCTTAGCAGAGCTCGAATCGATTCCCGGTCTAGACATCACCATCAAAACCGGTATGAATGAAGAGGAACTTGTCAGGACCATTCCGCAGTATCACGCTGCTGTCGTCCGCAGCGCGACAAAAATCACAAAACCTGTAATCCAGGCAGGGACAAATTTGGAGCTTATCGTGAGAGCGGGGATCGGTCTTGATAATATCGATGTCGCCGAAGCAGAAAGCAAGGGGATTCAGGTGGCAAATACGCCTTCTGCGACCACGATTTCCGTGGCTGAACATACATTCGGATTGATGCTCGCTGCCGTGCGAAACCACGGCAAGGCGAATCTATCCATGAAAGATCATAGATGGGAGAAAAAGAAGTTCAAGGGGACAGAGCTGTTCGAAAAAACCCTGGGGATCATAGGAAGCGGTCGAATCGGCCTTTGCGTTGCCGAACGCGCCATCGCCTTTGGGATGAAAGTTGTTGTCTACGATGTCGTCGACGTCAAAACATCGCTGGATGTCCAACAAGTCCCATTGGATGACCTATTCTCTCGATCGGATATAATCTCTCTCCATCTGCCTTTCAACGCTAGCACAAAGCATATGATCAGCGATGAGGCTTTCGGCAAAATGAAAAATGACGTCATCATCATCAATGCCTCCCGTGGAGGGGTGGTCGATGAAAAGGCACTTTTGAGAGTTCTCGAATCCGGGAAGGTAAGGGCCGCCGCCATCGATGTTTATGAAAAAGAACCCCCTGATGACTTTGCTCTCATCGATCATCCAAATGTTATTGCAATGCCACATATAGGCGCTGCAGCAAGTGAAGGACAGAAAAGGGCTGGATTCGAAGTTGTTAAAATCCTGAGAGAAAAGCTTGCTTAAGAAGGATTCGATGTCGAGGGCATTTTCGATTTAAGAAGAGATGCTCATGGTTTATCTGGACAATAACGCAACAACTCCTCTTGACCCAGGCGTATGCGAAAAAATGTCAGAGTTTTTAAAAACTCATTTTGGGAACCCCTCCTCTCTTTATCCGATCGGAAGAGAAGTGAAGGAGATCGTGATAGAAGCCCGAGAATATATTGCCAGCGCATTGGGCGCGAAAAGGACAGAGATCGTTTTTACGGGATCCGGAACGGAATCCGATAACTTTGCTGTGCGTGGTGTCATGGATGCACTCCCTGAGAAGGATGAATTTATCACTTCTGCGATCGAACATCCTGCCATTATTGAAACGGCCAACTACCTTGAGACAAAAGGGAAAAAAATCATCTATGTTCCCGTTGATCCAGAAGGGATTATCGATATCGACTTCTTGAGAGATGCGATCACACCTCGGACAGCAATCATCTCTATCATGCATGCCAACAATGAGATTGGAACCATCCAGCCGATCGAAGAGGTGGTCCGCATAGCAAAAGACAGAGGAGTTATCGTTCACACCGATGCGGTCCAAACCTTCGGGAAAATTGATGTCAAGGTCAATAAACTGGGCGTTGACCTTCTTTCGATTTCTGCGCATAAAGTCTATGGTCCCAAGGGCGTAGGTGCCCTATACATCCGAAAAGGAACGCCGATCAAGCCACTTATCTATGGGGGCCATCAGGAAAGACTGCTGAGAGCAGGAACAGAAAATACAGCTGGCATCGTGGGGTTCGGAGAAGCCGTGCGCATACTTCTCGAGCGCGGCGAAAAAGATAAGAGAAAAATCGCAAATCTTGCAGATGCTTTAAAAAAGGGAATAGAGGAAAAAATTCCCAATGTCAAGTTCAACGGACATGAAACTCTCAGGATCAAGGGAACACTTAACTTTTCCTTTTTGGGTCTCGAAGCCGAAGCTGTTCTGCTGTCTTTGGGAACAAAGGACATCTATGTCTCAACGGGTTCTGCCTGCAGCGAAGAATCTGAGGATGTCTCCCATGTGCTCAGCGCTATCGGATTGAAGCCAGAAGTTGCAAGGTCCACTGTCCGGATGTCACTCGGGCGCTTCAACACCGAGAAGGATACCGAGAGAGTGCTGACCGAACTTCCGGAGATCGTTGACAAACTTAGAGAAATCTCAGGGCTGGACCCTGACGACCTTTAATTAGGATAATTCGTGCGAGATCATGATAGATTCAATTGGATTATTTGAGCATCCCCGGTGGTCGCCGTATCATTATCTGTGAGAGCTTGAACTCTGCAGTGTCAATGAGTGTCCCATTCGTGCCATAGAGAAAATTCTGAGAAGAGCTAGGGCTTGGGATCTTTCGTTGAAGGGCCCATTCCCCAAGTAGACCTTTTGGGAAACGATCCCTCAGAGCATGTTTTCAACCTCCCAGTTGTATCGCCTAGTATCATTAATCAGGAATATAGGATGAATCTTTACTTATCTTGGCTCTTAAGCTGGGTTAGGTAGACCTTACGCACTTCGAGGAAAAAGCGGTGGTATTCGACTGTCCTATAATCAGGATAGGTCCATGGCAACGCCTTCACTTCATTCTTTCCAAAAAGAAGCTCCAGATGGGCATAGATCCCTTTTTGGAGAGGGATCCTATGAGAAAAATCTTTAGCCGTGGCCATGATCAAAGCGGATGCTGTCATGTATCCTGGATCGAGATTCACGATGCGTTTGACCGATCTAAACATTTTTTTCATTTCTTCTTCCAGTGCGTTCGTTTGGATCTTGACATCGCTCAAGCTTTCAGGGCGAACATGTTCTACAAAGCTGACAAACTTCCTATTTAAACCCTCCCCCATCTGCCTTTCATAATAATCGGTGAATTTGAAATCCATGATCGGGCTCGTGTGGTCGATCGGACCGAATCGATCTTTAAGGTATTCCATGGATCGTTCAAAAACAATATCCCGCACAGCCAAAATCCCGCATATAAGTTTTACGGGCATAAACGGTGTCGCTTCTGCCATCATATTCAAATCCGACAGCTTTGAATGTATCTATGCGGCAAAGGGAGCGCAACGATCAGCAGGAAACAATCATGTGCAGGAGGCATTCAACAACTCAAGAGCGCCTTGGGGATCCGGAGAATACATATCTGCCCCTATCTTTTTGGCAAACTCATTCGTAATTGGAGCCCCTCCAACAATAATCGTGATCTCAGGATAGGTCGCCTTTATCTCTTTGGTGATCTGCCCCATGCTGATCATCGTTGTCGTGAGGAGTGCGCTCAATCCGACGGCATGAGGAGAATGATGCTCTATGGCCTCGATGAAACCTGCTGCAGACACATCTACTCCGCAATCGATGACTTCCCATCCTCCCCCTTCAAGGATCATGGCCACAATTTTTTTTCCTATATCGTGTAGGTCTCCAACGACCGTTCCCAAAACGATCCTTCCCTTATGTTGAATGTCTCCTGATATAAAAAAGCGTCTGAGATGTTCCATGCCGGCTGTCATCGCTCTCGCTGCGATCAGAACATCGGGGAGGTATATCTCATTTCTCTGAAATTTTTCACCGACTTTTCCCATTCCCGCCACCAAGGCATCTCTCAAAATCTCCTCTGGCAGAATTCCCTTCTCCAAAGCCAAACTTACCCACTCGTCCGCACCCTCTTTGCCTTTCAAATCAGGAGGGTGGAGCGATTGGAGGTCGACTTTGCCTCTTTCGACACAGATTGCGATCATATCTAGAATGTCTTTTTTGCTCGAGACCATGCTGGAAAACGCCTTATTTTCTATGATCGAACACCTTTAATACTACACTCCGGACATCAAATCAATGAAAAATCAACCGGCCCGCCAAAATCACACTGTAGATTCTTTTGCGAATAGCTTAACAGTATCCTCGTTCAAAAGCACCCAGAGCTCATAAATCCCGATCAAGGTTCCTATCGGGATCCAGAGCAGATCCAAACAGGCCACCACCAGGATCAAGATTCGTGCCCAGGCCTTCCGCTTGAGGAGCCCGAATCCCCCGATGATCTCGGGCAACGATGTGATGACCAAGAAAAATCCTATCGCCGTACCGACGATCGAGGTGATTGTCATGGCCTCCGGTTCGCCAGTAATTATTCCTGCACCGACTATAACAACAAATAGAAAAGCGGCAATAAACAATCCCAGGAAACCGAAGGCTATGTTGAGGACAGCAATAAAAGTGACATGTTTATCCATTGTCTCCTCTCCTTGAGACTCAAGATCTTTGAAGCCTCTCGACCTCTTAGACCTCGCTCTCATAAGCAGTGTTTCTTAAATTATATCTCTAAATACCGGTCTTTATTCAATCCTTTTTCATTGACCTGCGATGAGAGAACACATATAATTTTGGAATCATGGAGTGGGTATACATCGAGGATATTGCTCTTCACAGAGACAAGGATGTCGAGATAAGGGGATGGGTTTACAACAAGCGCTCTAGTGGAAAGGTCCGTTTTATCGTCGTGAGAGATGGAACAGGATTGGTCCAAGCAACGATGTACAGTGCAGATAAAGATTCTCCTCTGTTTGTCAAGTTTGATGAACTCACCCAAGAGTCTTCGGTCATTCTGCGCGGGAGAGTGAGGGAAGAAAAGAGAGCACCCGGAGGATTTGAGCTCGGCATCGAAGACCTCGAAGTCGTTCAGATCGCAGAGGACTACCCTATCACCCCTAAGGAGCACGGGATTCCTTTTCTAATGGCGCATCGGCATCTCTGGCTTCGTTCGCAAAAACAAAATGCGATTCTTCAGATCAGAGCGGAGCTCATCCAAGCAATTCGTGAGTTTTTTGACAGCAGAGGTTTTCGTCTTATGGACACGCCCATCCTGACCCCCAGTGCATGTGAAGGCACAACCACGCTCTTCGAGACAGAATACTTTGACCAGAAGGCTTATCTTAGCCAGAGCGGACAGCTTTATAACGAAGCCACGGCGATGGCGTTCGGAAAAGTCTACTGTTTTGGGCCGACATTCAGGGCCGAAAAATCGAAGACACGGAAGCACCTGATAGAATTCTGGATGGTGGAGCCCGAGGTCGCCTTCGCGCTCCTGGATGACACCATCGAACTGGCCGAGAATCTGATAGTCTCCATTATCGACCGCATCCTGGAGAAAAGAAAGGAAGAACTCAAGATCCTCGAAAGAGACACGCAACCACTCGAAAGAGTGAAAAGACCCTTTCCGCGCATTACGTATGATGAAGCGTATAAGCTCCTCAAAGACAAAGGCTCGAAGATGGAGTATGGGGATGATCCTGGCTCACCTGAGGAGACTCTCATCTCTGAAATCTTCGATACACCGGTCTGCATCACCCACTTTCCGAAGGAGATAAAGGCGTTCTATATGCAACCAGATAAAGATAGGCCCGAATTGGTCTTGGGTGTGGACATCCTTGCATCCGAAGGATATGGAGAGCTTGTAGGTGGAGGCCAGCGAATTCACGATCTTGCTCTCTTGGAACAACGCATCAAGGAGTTCAACTTGCCTCGAGATGCCTATGAGTGGTATCTCGACCTGAGAAAATACGGTTCGGTTCCCCATTCAGGATTCGGTCTCGGCATCGAACGGACTCTTTCGTGGATCTGCAAGATAAGGCACATCAGAGAAACAATCCCATTCCCTCGTCTACTCTACAAAATTTACCCCTAGCAATTTCATTCAGATAAAACCATCCGCAAAGGGCAGCCGTTTTTCATTTTCGCATGAAGCATCATTCACAAGTCCATGATCCTCTGAAGATGCGTCCGCACAATAAGCATTTTCACAGAGTTCGAAATGATTCTGATCCCGATACGCTATTTACTAATAGCCCCATACGGATTACCATAGAGGGAACATGAAAAAGGTCGCCCTGATCAGCTTGGGATGCGCGAAAAATCTCGTCGACAGTGAAGTGATGCTCGGTTTCCTTCAGCAGAAGGGACATAGTTTTGTCACCGACCCCCAAAAGGCAAATATCATCATCGTCAACACGTGCGGATTCATCGGACCCGCCAAAGACGAGTCTGAAGACGCATTGGCGAATGCACTGAAGACAAAAAAATTGGGAAGGGATGTGAAGGTGGTAGCTGTTGGATGTTATGTGGAGCGGAACCGAAAGGAACTCCAAAAAATCTTTCCAGATGTAGATGTTTGGATGGGAATTCGAGATTTCGATAAGATCGGTTCCGCAGTGGAAGACCGCCCATACACGAGTTCGACCCATTGTTTTTTGTATGATCACTTGACTCCTCGGATCGTCTCCACCCCGAAAGCATGGGCCTATGTGAAAATTTCGGAAGGATGCTCCCATAATTGTTCATTCTGTGCGATACCCCTGATCAAAGGGGCCTACCGGTCGAGGCCCATTTCTTCGATCAAAATGGAATGTTTGGGCCTTGTCTCGCAAGGGGTCAAAGAGATCAACCTTATTTCTCAAGACTCAACTTATTATGGCAGAGATGCAGGGCTCACGAATGGGCTCACCGCGCTGTTGAAAGAACTCGTCGGTATCAAGGGGCTTGAATGGATTCGGATTCTTTACGGCTACCCCGAAGAAATATCCGATCCTCTTCTCGAGATTATGAAGGAAGGAAAGATCTGCTCTTACCTGGATATTCCCTTTCAGCATGCGGACACAAAAATCGTAAGGGCAATGCAAAGGGGGCTTGACAAAGATAAAGCGCTTAGGCTGATCGACAAGATCAGAAAAAAAATCCCCGAAATCAGCCTGCGTACGTCCTTGATCGTAGGTTTTCCCGGGGAAGGACGTAAAGAATTTGAACACCTGAAAAAGTTCGTAATATCCGCTCAATTCGATCACCTGGGAGTTTTTTCCTATTCTCCAGAAGAAGGAACCCGTTGTTTCGCTCTGGGAGATACCGTCACTGATAACGTGAAACAAAAAAGACTGGAAGAGATCCTTCAAATCCAAGCTGATATATCTTTTAAAAAGAATTCAAAATATTTGGGTCAATTGATCGAGGTGCTGGTTGAAGGACATTTGGAAGATAACACTGGCCTTCTCTTATCCCGAGGCCGGTTTCAAGCGCCGGAGGTCGATGGCATCGTTTTAATAAGCGTGGATGATGACAGGCCCGGTCTCGTGAATTCCATCCAAAAAGTTGAAATCACGGACAGGGATGTATATGATTTAATCGGAAAACCCATATGAAGATTCTCTCAAAAATTATCGCAACTTTTTTTGGCATCGGCTACATTCCTTTGGCGCCAGGCACGGTCGCAAGCTTTTTGGTGATTCTCCTCTACAGATATCATCTCCATAAATGGCATTGGCAGGTGTATTTAGGGTTTACAGCATTGATCTTTATCTTTGGAAGTCTCGCTTCGTCTGCTTATTCACAAGCATTAAACAAAGAGGATCCCCGGAGTGTGGTTATCGATGAAGTGTTGGGACAACTTATCGTTCTATTCCGACTGCCTCCCGCATGGCCGGTCCTGTTTCTCGGTTTTCTGGTTTTCCGAATACTGGATATCTTAAAACCATTTGTCATAAAAAAATCCGAAAACTTTCCCAGAGGATGGGGAATTATGATGGACGATATGGTTTCCGGTGTGTGTGCAGGTATTGTTATCAATCTCTATGTGTTACTGATATGAAACTCGGGGATGACATCAGAATAGAAATCATCGCCGTTGGTGATGAGCTGCTCACACCCTACCGTCAAGACACAAATTCTCTGTTCATCACCCAACGAATGAATGATTTGGGATTGGAAATCAATTTCAAGTCTATCGTCGGAGACAGCCAAAATGATCTTGCCGATAGCATCGGCAGCAGCTTGGACCGCTCGGACATAATCTTTCTCATCGGCGGACTCGGTCCCACCGAAGATGACCGCACTCGGGAGGTCGTCGCTTCCACGCTCGGAAAAAAGCTCCTTTTCGAAGATCAGATCCTCGAAAAGATCAGGCATCGCTTCCAACGCCGCGGCTTCGAGATGCCAGCGGTGAATAAAAAACAGGCCTATATTATCGAAGGTGCCGAGGTCCTCGAAAATATGCACGGAACGGCTCCAGGACTCTGGGTGACTGCGGGCGAAAAAGTTCTCATACTCCTTCCAGGTCCTCCCCACGAAATCGAGCCCATGTTCGAAAACTACGTCATGCCTCGATTCACAAAGCTCCAAAAGAGATTTATTGCACGACGAGCGGTAAAGACGGCGGGACTCACAGAATCCAGGATCGAATCCCTTCTCTCGGATATCTATCCTCTCCCGCCATCTGTCCAGCTGACAACTCTCGCCTATCCAGGACAGATCGAGCTTCACCTTTTCTCTCGCTTTTTCAAAAACCAGAGAGAGGCGGACAGTGCTCTGGATGATTTTGAAGACGAACTCCATATGCGATTGGGAGATCATATATTTTCCTCGAACGGCGAGGACCTCGAGGAAGTGACAGGCAGACTTTTACGGCAAGCGCAAAAGACCCTCTCTATAGCCGAATCGTGTACGGGCGGCTTGTTGGGTCATCGTATCACGAACGTTCCCGGTAGCTCTGACTATTTTCAGCAGGGATTTGTGACATATTCAAACGATTCCAAGGTTCAGCTTTTATCAGTACCGAAAGGTCTGATCGCACAACACGGTGCTGTCAGTAAAGAAGTGGCCGCAGCTATGGCTGTCGGCATCAGAGAAAAGGCGGGATCTGATTTTGGGCTCTCTATAACAGGCATCGCTGGTCCAAAAGGAGGGACTCCGGAGAAACCCGTCGGCCTTGTATATGTGGGGCTCTCTTGGAAGAGTGGGATCAAAACCACTAAGAATATTTTCTTGGGGAATAGAGAAATCATAAAATACCAATCCTCTCAGAAAGCCCTTGATATCCTCCGACGTCATCTTCTACAATAGCATAAGAAATGACAAGCTCAACAGACAGGAAGACATGAGAACTTTTGTGGCGATCGCCCTCGAACCTAAAATTAAGCACACTCTTTCACAGTTCATACAAAATCTCGATGATCACGATCCAAATGTCAGATGGGTCCGGGAACAGGGCATGCACTTGACGCTTAAATTCATCGGCGAAATCACGGAAAACCAAGTGGAAGAAATTCGCACGGTATTGATGGATCTGTCTGCAAATCATGAACGTTTTTTCCTGAAACTGAAGGGAACAGGGACATTTCCACCGCGGAGCAAATATCCGAGGATTGTGTGGGTGGGAATCGAGGAGAGCCAGGAATTGGTGTCAGTACAGCATGATGTTGAATCCCTGTTGGAAAAAGTGTCTATTTCCCGCGAGAATCGGAGATTTTTTCCCCACTTGACCCTGGGAAGAGTCAAATCGAACCGCAATATAGAGCCTGTCCTAGGGATGTTATCCGAAAATAAAGATACAGAGTTCGGCTCTATGGAAGTTCAGAAAATCACCTTTTTTAAGAGCACTCTGAAGCCTACGGGCGCAGAATATAGCGCACTTGAAAGAATTCGACTCAAATGACAATCGCCTTTGCCATATTCTCCTATCTCGTCGGCTCCATTCCCGCCGGCTACATCCTATATCAGCTCAGTGATAAAAAGGACATTC
>JASFEP010000076.1:0-13735 GCA_050124775.1 Candidatus Aminicenantota bacterium | reverse complement strand
GATCCCGATATACTGATCAAGCGCGGCGAAGCGAAAGCCCAATTAAAAAATTACCAGGGCGCGTTGGAGGATATGGGGAAAGCTCTCGCAATCAATTTCAGACAGCCGGTGGCATACAAAAAACGCGGGGATGTCAAATTCGAGATGGGAAACCTCGAAGATGCGTTGGATGACTACGATGAGGCCATCCGTTTGAATCCGCAGTACTGGGAAGCCTATGACAGACGCGGCAACATAAAACTTCAATTGGGAAATGCCAGCTCTGCTCTGGAGGATGTGAACAGAGCCATCACGATCAAATCCGACGACGCCACTCTCTACAGCAACCGAGCGCTCGTTAAATCTGTTTTAAAGGATTACCAGGGAGCCCTCAAAGATTGTGACACGGCCATTGACCTTGATCCCGAGTATGGCTTCTACTATAAAACTAGAGGAGACATCAAACTCGCACTGCGAGACCCCAAAGGTGCTGTTGCAGATTACACAAAGGCCACAGAGCTCGTGCCCGATCTCGCAGAGGCTTTCGAGGCGCGGGGCGGCGTGTATTATGCCACCAGGAATTTCCACGAGGCTCTCAAAGACATGGATCGAGCGATCAAACTCAAACCCGACAACTTCGAGCTTTACAGCAAGCGCGGAGACATCAAATACGAATCCAAAGACATCCGGGGCGCCATCGGCGATTACGACAAATCCATCCAGCTCAACCCGAATTTTGCGCTGAATTATTTCAAGCGCGGCATGATCAAGATCATCACCGGAAACAGAGAAGGGGGGTGTGAGGATTTAAAGAAAGCCGATAAACTGGGCTTCAAAGGAGCCCTGGAGCAGATCCAAAAATATTGCAATAGGTAAAAACAAGCTTATGATAAGGAAGCCTTGTCGAGTCATTCGTGCTGCAATGGGGTGCTTTATTCTTCTTTGTCTTTTAGATATGCCTCCTCTGGTATCCAGCGAGGCTGATAGTGATGCCGCACACAATCTCCTCCTCATCACCATCGATACACTCAGGGCTGACAGGCTAAGCTGCTATGACAGTTCCCATGTGCGAACACCGAACATCGACAGCCTTGCGCAAAAAGGAATCCTGTTTCTCAGAGCTTTCGCCAACACGCCGACCACCCTGCCATCCCACGCGAGTATTCTCCTGGGAATTACCCCGGTACGGCACGGCGTCCACGACAACTACAATTTTACCGTCCATGAAGAGTTTCTGACTATGGCCGAACACCTGAAAGAAAATGGTTATTCGACAGGAGCCATCATCGGTGCCCATCCGCTCGATTCGAGATTCGGCCTCGATCAGGGATTCGAGACATACGATGATGATTATGAAAAGCTGAGCTCACAAAAGTTCGCTCACGGCGAAAGGCGGGCCGATGAGGTCGCACAAAAGGCCATCGAATGGTTGAAGGTTCAAAAATCCCCTTGGTTCCTGTGGACACATTTTTATGATCCTCATGATGCCTACGATCCACCGGAGCCTTATCGCACTAAATACAGGGACCGCCCCTATGACGGAGAGGTCGCTTTTGTGGATCGAGAGCTCGGAAGGCTTCTAGATTACATCGATAACAGCAAAATGTACAAAAACACTCTGGTCATTCTGACGTCAGACCATGGGGAATCCCTGGAAGAACACGGAGAGAAGACACACGGCTATTTTGCCTACAACTCGACCCTATGGGTCCCATTGATCATCGCACCGACCGATGGAAAGCCCAAGCGAGTGGAGCAATATGTCAGCCACATCGATATATTTCCGACTGCGTGCGATGCTTTGGACATTCCCGTACCTCCGTCTCTCCAAGGCATTTCTCTTCATCCCGCGTTCGAAGGAAAAAAACTGCCGGAGAGGGTTCATTATCTCGAATCGCTTTATCCCCACTACAGCCGGGGCTGGGCTCCTCAGCAGGGTTTTATTTTCAACAAAGAAAAATATATCGAATCCCCTATTCCGGAGCTGTATGATCTCGAGCAGGATTTCCAGGAGAGCAAAAACATCGCCCAAGCAAATAATCTGGGATCTTACAGGAAAAAGCTCGATGAGATGCTCCAGGACCGATCACTTCCTGAAGAGAAAAGCCTCCGGAAGAAGGTCGACAGAGAATCCCTGGAAAAATTGAAAAGTCTCGGCTACATCTCGGAGCCATATGTCTCTCGAAAACGATCCTACGGTCCTCAAGATGATATCAAGACATTGCTTCCCTACCATCGAAAGGCCGAAAAAGCCTTGAGCCTGCACAACAGCGGGGACGCCGAAGGGGGGGTCCGGCTTATCAAGGAGATTCTTTCAGAGAGAAACGATGTCGACGTTGCCTATATTTATCTAGCAGGCATTTATGATGCGACGGGTCAGCCGGAGCCGGCGTTGGAAGTGCTGCGGCTGGGCCTAAAAAATCTTCCCTACAGCTACAGGATTCTCACACCCTATATCGAATTGCTCCTGAAAGAGGGGTATTTCGACGAGGTCATCCAGGTGATCTCTGCTAAAAACCTTCTGCCCATGGAACACGACGCAGAGATATGGATTGCTCTGGCGCAAGCATATGGAAAAAAAGGAGACCTGGACGCAGCCATATCCGCCTATGAGAAGGCTCTTACGATAGACAATGAATACGTCCTTATTTACACCTCTCTCGGGGAAAACCATCTGTCCCGATACCTAAAAACGAAGGACAGGGCGTCCTATTCCCAGTCAATCGCCCATTTTAAAAAGGCGATCGATCTCGACCCGACATATGCTCCTGCCTATAGCGGCTTGGGCGATCTTTACGGACAAGTCGGAGACCTTATAGGGGCCATCTCCTATTGGGAGAAAGCCCTGGAGTTAAAACCCGACCATCTGGGCATCCTTTTTAACCTGGGCATTGCCTACTTCGAATCGGGTAATAAAGCCAAGGCATGCGAATCTTTTAAAAAAATTAAAGAAAAGTTCTATTCCCGAATTCCTCCGAATGAAAGAAAGGTTGTCGACGATTATATCCAGAGATGCAAACAGGAAGACCGGGAAAAATAAGGGGATTATCTGGAGCGGACGACGGGATTTGAACCCACGACCTTCTGCTTGGCAATTCGCCAAACATCTCTCATGAAATCCCTCCTAACTAGCTAAATATGAATAGGTTACGGCATTATCCTCAACTTCATCCGGAAATTTTTTGCCGCTGTTTTGACATTGCATCCCAAAATTATGCCGTTGTTCGGATAGGCTATTAACCGCATCTCTCTTCAACTCAGCACTTGAATGAAGATACCTTCGAGTAGTGGTGAGTTTTGAGTGGCCCATAAGCTCTTTTACTGTGTTAAGATCATTTCCATTTGCAACTAAACGAGAGGCAAAAGAATGTCGCAAGTCATGAAAAGGAGTGTGCTCATCATTTTTTAATGCTGGATCGAGTATCCCCATCTCCAAAATATAGGCACTGACAGGTTTTCGGGCCCTGGCGCCTGTTATCTTATCCATATCTGGCCTCGCAGCATGGGACAGGGGGGTATGGGGATTCCAAATGACACGCCCCCTACTGGACAATACTTGCTCCCATACTACAAATAATTCCTTTAATAGGCTTTTAGCATTTATAAAATGGTGGAATCTTAAAATGCTTCAGAGTAAGGATTTGCTTAGCTATCTCAAGTATTCCCTGGATCTCTCTCAATCTTCCGCTTTCAAATGATGATCCTGATTGTGGGGGATTTACTTAGCTGTTTCCCAGATCTCTACTTTTTGAATAGAGTGTGCTGGATAATATTTATGAATGGGTGAGGATTCATCAGAATAGCCTGATTTAAGTAGGCTATCTTTTTTTCTTTTTGCCTTTTCAAGAGTCTCAATCCCTCTAAAGCTAAGGGATTTTCCGTCAAAAAAGAATACTTTAACCACCCAAGGCATTTCGTGATTCCTTAATACCATTAAACAAGCGACATATAAAAAACTTGTAATATTATAGCAAGTTAAGATATAATTGCCAGCACAAAAACTCGGGGAGGGGTAAATGATGGGCACATTATTTAAGATCACAAACTGTGATGATTGCAGATTTCATTTCTTAGTTCACACGACAGAAGGCATTCGACACCATTGCAACTATTATAATAGTCTTTTGTCTAAGTATTCCTTTTCTGCGAAGGAAAAACCTCCAGAATGTAAAGTTATTAGCATCATTGTGAACGAGGATTTATAACCTTTTATTCCGGCTTATTATCTGGAACCATCGACATTTCGACTGACTTAGATTGCCAGGTTTGATTGAATTATCATCAAATCAAGATGGTTTTTTATTGAGCAAAAAGAGATTTTCTATGAAAAAACTGTTTATAATTTTGCCTTTGGTGTTGGTGCTTTGTTTTACTTTTGGCTGCCAGAAGGGTGAAGAGGTAGCTGAGGAACCTGAACCCGAAGAGGGGGTATTATCGAGTGAAGACGAGGCTGCACTTAAAAAATTCCTCGATGAAATTAGTCAATTCGTTCTTGCTAGTGATTGGGAAGCACTATCTCACCAATACACAGAGGATGCGATGTTCCTGCCGCCAAACGCTCCTGCTTTTCAAGGACGGGAGTCATTTCTTCAGATGTTTGAAGGAGTTAATATTACGGAACATAGCCATAATCTCGTTGAGATTTTAGGAGTATGTGGTGACCGTATATTTGGACGTGGTATTTTTGCTTGGACTATGGATGTTGAGGGTTCGCCAGAACCTATTTCCCAATCTGGAAAGTGGGTTGTAGTAATTCATAAGCAGCTTGATGGAAAATTGCAAATAGCACTACATATCTGGAATCTTAATCCTTCTCCATCTGAATAGTGAAGATTAGCTGCAGAAACACTTTCTTTTTCAAGGAGAACAAATGAAAAAACTATACATGATTCTACCCTTAGCTCTGATTCTATGCTTTATGGTCGGCTGCCAGGACAAGGAGGCAATGGCAGAGGTTGAGGAGCAGAACAAAGAGATTGTAAAGCGTTATTTTGAATTGATGGCTGATAGGAATCCTGAATACATGGAATTGTCGAGTGAGGACTATCTTGTCCATTTTCCTGGTGGATTCGATGTCTCAGGACGTGAAAACTTGAAAAAGCTCCAGGACTCTTACTTCGATGCTTTCCCTAACCTTAAATACTTTTTTTCAGATTTCGTTGCCAAAAAAGACAAGGTTGCCATGCGGTATGGAGATACAGGAACACATCAAGGTATATTCAATGGAATACAACCAACAGGAAGAGCTTTTAGGGGAACAGCCATTGGAATTTTCCGGCTGAAGGATGGGAAGATAGTCGAAAGTTGGATAGAAGGAGATTTTTTAGGTATGTATCAGCAACTCGGCATGGAGCTTAGGCCTAAGGAGGAGGAGAATTAGATTCAACAAACAGCCTTTAGCCCATCACAGAAATGCCCTTTTTTCGCGCTCCATGTCCTGTACCAGCCAATCATATAGGAACTTAACCGGGTTTTGAAGGGTTGGGAGGGGCACTGGAAATTCCTGGGATACAAGCAAATTCGCTTCCAGAGGTAGGCGACGATTTAGCTTCAGAATGGGCTGATAGCCCCGCATAAGGTACATTTTTTCTCGTCAACCCCCCTTTACCAGCGCACTTTTGAGCTCTAGAATCAAACGATCTCCACCTTTCTAATACCTAACTATTCGAACTTGAATTCAGATATACCGCGGAATCAGTCTATGGTCCTGTCCCTCCTCCAATAATGCGATACCCGCCATTTTCAGTTTCTTTATTTACGGTTAGGTAGTATGTATGTCGCCCCGAACGTATTCCTGGATTTCTGTGGGCTTGTACAACTTCAAGCTCAAGCGAAACTTTATATGTAATATCTCCAGGTGGATTGATATCAGGATTTCCGTATTTATATTCTTCAATTCCTATTATCTTCGCTCCCGTTATATAACTTTGAGGATAATCATCATTAAATAGATAACTCTCATCCATATTACTAGCTAAAAGACCGATTAAAAACCTGCGGGACATGCAAGCATACGCCAAAGTCTGGTTATGACTATTAACAGCTTCATAATGGGTTGCTATTATCTGTTCAGGCGTCATGGTTTTTAGCTTTTGTTCGATTTCATTAGAATGATTAATATATTTATCTATCCAGGAACCCCATTCCATGCCTGTGATATCTTCCAATGACCTTCTCTCAAGAGAACAGGCAAAGCAGTAATGTCTTCCTCGGTCAATATATGCCCCTATTATTTCATTCTGATACCTAATGATGACTCCTCTTGCATCGCTCCGTGAACCTGTAAACCTTGGCAACGGCTCACGCAGTCTATAAATCTCAGCCGTGATTTCAATACCTAAATATTGAGAAAAATCTAAACCTATACTCTTAGATAGCTCATTGTTGTACGCCCAGTATATTTTAAGTGGGAACTCACCCGCTTCATGTTTCAAATTCGCAGGCAATCGATACTGTAGAGAATTTATCCTAAAATCAACAGTCCAATTGTATCTGCGAAATAATGTGTAAACATCTTCGTTGATATCAGTTTCTCGCTTTTCATAGAAGGGATGTTTTGAATATTGTGCCGCTAAATACCTGTAAAATGTATCGTCTTCAGCCCAAAAAAAATGTTCCCCTATTTTAAGGATACCTTTCGCACCGCGTAATGTAGAATTAAAAAAGTAATATATGCGCCCCTTCAATCCAGTTTTTGTTGTTAATATAAGGATTCGAGGTTTTTCTTCTCCCCATCCCCGAAGTTTTTCCTTTGCCTCATTGGACTCGATAGCAGGAAACTCATCTATCATTGCAATTATGTCATTTATGAATTTTTTATTAGTTATTGTGCTGGAGAGCCTCTCTCTGTTTAGATAAATAAATTTCCATTCAAACTGGATGATATCAGTCTTTATCAATCGCCACTGCTCGAAGGTCAGATTATCAGGATGAGATGTGTGATTCAAATCTTGTTCTATACTCCTCTGCCCGATTGTGAACCCAAATGATAGGGAGAATGTCAGTAATAAAACAAACCATAGATATAAAATATAGAGCTTTTTCATCAACCTAATCCCCTCTAATTTTGATTGGATTAATTTCAGTTTAAAGGATATTCATTTTTGGGTCAAGCCAACATAATCAGGCAGTCTTACAGTTAATTGAACACACAATCTGTGCTATCAAAATCCCGATACTCTCCAATAGGAAGCTCACCTTTTCCATATAAAAAGCACAGGATTAGGCAACCATCGCGGACTTGACCTGTTCTCCATTGTCGTGTCTCCTACAGAGTAAAAGATTTGACCTCAATAGCCTCTGGATCTGGTGGTTTGAACCCCAAATAGTTGTGAAGTGAACTGGATTTTGGGAACAGAGTGTTCAGTGATCTCGAAATTTGATTGAGACAGAATTAGTTGTCTCCAATTCTGTACAAATTGCTCAGCTGCTGCTCGAGCTCCTCCAGCCTCTTCTCAATCTCCGCGATCTCTTTTCGTGTTTTGTGCTGATAGAAGAAAAGGATCCGGAATGCATTTCTTAATCGTTGTTCAAGGTCGGACATTTACTTTTATCATAGAACGGAATTCCGATTGGTCAAATCTCCTTCATCGCTTCCCCTTCTTCTATATAGAATGCTTATAAAGAGTGTTTATATAGAAGGGAGGTTTATTCTCAATAGCAGGAGTTCCTTTTTCGCTTGTGGGCTACAAGTTAATATAATGATTATTAATCAATATTGGGGGTGTGTTAGTGTGCTGTAAACGTCTACTTCAAATAACGACCATACAAAAAAGATAGAGATTTGACGCTCTTTTGACATTTTGGGCACAAAATAACCCAAAATAACTCAAAATGGCTAAACTGTGTAAATGAGGAAAACTGTTTAAAATCAGGGGATTATCTGGAGCGGACGATGGGATTTGAACCCACGACCTTCTGCTTGGCAAGCAGACGTTCTACCACTGAACTACGCCCGCTCGGTCGAACGCTTTGATGGCGCCAGATTAAACTAACAAAAACAACGATTTCTGTCAATACTCCCAGCGTTTCGACAACGAAGGAAGCATAGAGTTCACCCCTTGATAAGGGAAGATAACTCGGTTGTTACTGATCCGGCAGTCGTTCGATCTTTCGAATCACTGCCTTTATTTTTTCCGTCTCTTCCGGGGAAAGCTCCTTGGAGAAATCCCGCAGATACTGTTTGAAATATTGGAGAGCTCTCGGAGTGTTTCCGCTGTTCAAATGGGCCAGGCCGAGGTTGTACACCGCCAGTTGTGAACCGGGCTCGATTTCTAGAGCCTTCTCAAGGCAGTATATGCCACCCTTGGCCTCTCCGGTTCTCAGATAGGCCACACCGAGGGCGATGAAAGCATCAGCAAATTCGGGGTCCAGCTCGATTGCCTTTTTATAGCTCTCGAGCGACCTTGCCAAGGCTCTTCCATCCTGGTTCCTCATGCCGATCCATTCCTGGAGTTTTCCGTAATTGAAATGGGTCAAGGGATAGCGCGGATCCAACGAGAGGGCCTGATCCAGCGCCTTTCTGGCTCCGTCGGGATCGGACGAATTCAAATAGGCCATGGCCCCTAAATTCCATATTTTGGGATCGTGATCCATTTCCTTGAGGTAATGGTTCTTAAGGAGTTTGAGCACTTCAGCATTCCGGCCATTCTTGGCTAATGTGCTCACGTATTTGGAGAATATATCATAGCTATTGGGATTTTTGGAAAACCCCTGGTTCAGGACATCGAGCGCTTCCTGCGGCCGCTTTTGATCGGAATGGATCATGGCCAGATAAGCATAAGCGGCAGCCAAATCCTCCCTCTCGGATATGATTGTCTCAAGAGAGGTTATGGCAGGCTGGACCTGTCCACTCCCGTAGAGCCCCATCGCCTCTTCTGTCCTGTTATGGAAGGGAAGAAGGATTTTGACATCGTCACGGGGACCATAACTTTTACGTGGAGTCACAGCGACCGGGCCTCCCGTGTACCCGAGGGACCGAAGCTTCTCCAACGATTTCTGATCCAGGCTTTTCTTCGATCCGCCGGATTCATCCGATGTGTAAAGCCCGATGATCTTTGTGAGTTCCTTCCGGTAGCCATCTAATTTTCGACTCGTGGCCAGATTTTTTATCTCATCGAAATCCTTTTTCAAGTCATACAACTCCGGGATCGGCGATTCGATGAACTTGAAGCCGTCCTTGATGATCCCCTGTATGGGAGCCCATCCCATGCTGTAGTAGGGAGAGAGGGATTCGAAATAGAGAGTACGCTTCGGGAAACGCCGCCCTTTCATGGCCGACAACAGCGATCGCCCTTGCAAAAATTCCGGCTGCTCGAGAGCCAAAACATCACAAACGGTCGGAAAGATATCCAGATGGCTGACGGGGTGCTCTACCCTGCGTGGTTCGATCTCTGGGCTCGCAATGATCAACGGGATCCAGATCCCCGTATTGTACGCGAAAAATCCATGGGTCTTCTCGCCGTGCTGCCCCAGGGATTCTCCATGGTCGCCGGTGAAGATCACAAGCGTATCGTCAAGAAGCTGCTCCTTCTTAAGGTCCTCGATGAACCCGCCAAGGATTTCATCCACATAGGCAACCTCGCCCTCGTACAGGGAATCGGCGTATCGCTCCGAATAGGGCGCAGGAGGCGTGTATGGGTCGTGCGGATCATACACATGGACCCACAAAAACCACGGTGAATTTTGCGATTTCACCCATGGAAGAGCCTTCGCAACCACATCTTCAGCCTTTCTTTCGAGATCCACCATCTGCTCTGAGCTCCGATGACCGTAATCATCATCATAGACATCGAAACCCTGGTCGAGCCCGAATTTTTTATCCAGGGGAAAGGCACCCACAAAAGCCCCGGTTGCGTAACCGGCCGCTTTTAAATGTTCTGCCAGGGTTAGAAAATTTGAGCGAACGACAAAATGCTGGTTCTCGTGTACCCCGTGATAGAGGGGAGACACGCCCAGAAGAATGTTGGTATGGGAGGGCAATGTCGTTGAGGTGTTGGCATAGGCGCGTAAAAAAACGACTCCCTTCTCTGCAAGCTTGTCTGTATGTGGAGTTCTAACGTAAGAATCGTTATAACAGCTCACACGGTCCGCCCGCAATGTATCCACAGTGATCAGCAGGACGTTGGTTCTTTTAACGGCTGCACAGTCTGAAGAATTCGGGAAAACACACACAATCGAAAACACGATAAGGAGAAACGTGATCGCATCCTTTAAATTTGTTTTATTCGATTCCAAGTTTATTCCTTACTCTTATTTTTTAGCTCACGACCGGAACCTTGTCAAGCGACAGATCCTTTGGTTTTCGAGCTTCGCAGTCACCTCCTCGATGCCGGTTATATCTTGGATGCATTTCACCAAAGGAGAAAAAATTATTCAGAAAATCCAGGTTTTCAAAAGATCGATGTGATTGTCGAAGGGAGACCGGTAGAAATAAAAATAGGAAATCCGGAAGAGATAATCTCTACAAAATTGACCTAAAAGGCGAGATGTGTCTACTGCGTGGGACGTGACATCACTAAATCGCCCATTCGAATGGCATCTCGAGCCGAAAGCGCTTTAACCGTGCAAGTTCCCTGCTGAACGTCGACAATTACGACATTCCCGAAGATGTAAAGAGGGGCATCCTTTTCTTCCTCTCTGTATATGATCAATTGTTGGCCCACCTGAACGCCGTCCTCCTCCCCGAGGTCGAGGATCGCCCAATACCCCGTGCCTATCTGATTGAATTCGGTTTCGAGATAAACAACAGTCCCGTCGAGGCCGTCGGTTTTGTGCGGGGGGACATTATAACCGAGGTCCTTGCCCAGACGGCTTTCTTTTTCCTCGAAGGGAACAAGATAATTCCCCTTCATCACCGGACCACAAGCCTTTTCAACTTTGGCTGAAGCGCGAGTATCTTCCAGGTCGACGATACGCGCTCTTCCTCTCTTAACCGCTAGGGGACCATAACCGGCGATCTCCCTTGGGATTTCGAAAATCAAAAACAATTGTCCTGTCTCCAGCCCATCGCTCCTGCCCTTGTTCACATAGATGGTTTCCCCATCCGTGATCATCGTGCGCTCCCAACCCCGCTCGGCTCCAAGGATGACCATTTCCGGGGCCGGGTCGTCCATGATGAAGATGGAACAGTAAAGGTCTGTTTCCGAGAGAAGCGCATAAATGTCCTGGTAGATTTTCGCCTTCTCGATCTCATACTCCTGCTGCTCCTCTTGATAAGGCTTCCCGGCTACCGGCTCGGGAACGCCTTCCGTCACTTTTTGTAGCGCGATGTTCCCACAGGCTCTGGGCATGATGAATTCAAAGGTTTTTTCATTCGCTACGACGGTAAAGGCTAGAACCGGTAAAGCCTCTTCTCCCGCCCATTCCAGATCTTCTGTCAGCTTGATCTTCCCTCCAGAACGGAAGAGCATCCATTCCATCGTATCCCCAACAGCCAGGTCTTTTTCCACAAATGCCGCTTTTTTGACTTCTTCCATAAAGGGAGCATACAGGTCGCCGTATCCGGCCATGTCAAAACCCTGTTGGATGTCATCCGCATATTTATCCACAAGAAGCTTCATCGCATCCGCTGGGGGGACGACGTCTTCGATGTTTGCAAATTTATATCTTCCGATCTCTCTAAGCTTTTTAGTTTCTGCCATGATGCCAAGAGAACACACAATGAACACGCCAATGAACAGAATGGTTAAAGTTTTGTTTTTCATCCCAGCCTCCTTATGATTGCTGATGGAACGCCTCTCTCCTCGCTGCGAGAAGAATTTTGACATTCGGCGAAACAAAAATGGATTCTATTTCGAGAATAAACGATCCCCTTTTTTTTTCACCTACTGCCAGAATAAACTTATACAATTTTGCACCTATTATATTGAGTCGAGTAACCCCTGTCAATACTGAAAACTGTCATTCATGAAACCAGCCGATACACTATAGACAGGAGATATTGAATTCTATAAAATAACTTGAGCCAAGCAAATGAAAAAAAAGAAAATCTGTATTCTCTTCGGTGGCCGTTCTGCCGAACACGAGGTATCGCTCGTTTCCGCACAAGCCATCTTCAAAAACCTCAACTCCGATCTTTACGAAGTGACTTCCGTATTCATCAATAAAGAGGGAGCCTGGAGGATCGTCGATTCCCCTCTCCTCGAAAAGGAAGACCTCAATTCCGGCTCTTTTTTTTCCTTCCTTCCCTGGCGGAAACACTCAAATAGCTTTTTTATCGATGCAGATGTCTACTTTCCAGTGCTGCACGGGCCCTATGGCGAGGACGGGACGATCCAAGGTCTTTTCGAGATGGCTGATGTTCCCTATGTAGGGGCAACGGTTCTGGCCTCGGCGGCGGGAATGGATAAAGCCGTGGCCAAAACACTTTTTAAAGAGAAAAATTTGCCTGTCGTCAATTTCATCACCGTTAAGGAGGCAGACTGGAACAGGGAGCCTGGAGCTGTTCGAGCGCGTGTTTTTCACACCTTCGCTCTTCCATTTTTCGTCAAGCCATCCAATCTGGGATCGAGTGTAGGGATCACAAAAGTCAAGGATTTTGCGCTTGCAGAACAAGCTATAAAGGAGGCCTTTTTATTCGACCGCAAGGTCCTCATCGAAGAAGGGATCGAGGGCCGAGAGATGGAGTGCAGCGTTCTCGGCAATGACTTCCCAAAAGCCTCTTTACCGGGAGAAATCATCCCCTACAATGAATTTTATGATTATCGGGATAAATACATCGATGGAAAGACAACCTTCGGTATCCCCGCCGACCTCCCCCAAAAGGTGGCCGAAGACATCCAGAAGATCTCTATTGAAGCTTTTCAATGTATAGACTGTTCCGGCATGGCGCGCGTGGATTTTTTTCTGCAGAAGGGGACAGGAAAAATCTATCTGAACGAGCTCAACACGATTCCTGGTTTCACCGAGATCAGCATGTACCCAAAACTCTGGGAAAAGAGCGGACTCCCTTTCCCCCGACTCCTTACCGAACTCATTAACCTTGCCATTGAGAAGCACACCACGAAAAAAAGGGGAGAAAGGACCTTCACTGCATGAGAATTCTGGGAATCGACTATGGGGATAGGAGCATCGGTCTTGCTTTGAGCGACAGACTCCGCATCACCGCCCAAACCCTCGGCCGTTACCTGGTCAAAAATAGAAAAGAAGATGCACTGTATTTCAAGGGGCTGGTCAAACAACACGAAATTTCCAAGATCGTTATCGGCCTTCCGCTCCAAATGGATGGCAGCGAGGGTGCCAGAGTGGAAAAAACCAAGGAGTTCGCCCGTTGGCTGGGAAAGACCTTGGAGCTGCCCATCGTATTTTGGGACGAGCGTCTCACGACCAAGCAGGCTCTCGGTATTCTCCATCAACAGAAGATGGACGGCCGGAAAAAAAAGAAACTCAAAGACCAGGTTGCAGCGACACTCATCCTGTCGAATTACCTGGAAAGCGAAAGAGATATGACCCATGATGAAGATCTTTAAGTGGGTGCTGTTCGCTGCTGTATTGTTGATCCTTCTCTGGGCGAGCTGGTTCTCCTTCGAATTCACATCCTCTCCAAAGCACCTCCCTCAGGTTGTTACCTTCGAGGTTAAAGCAGGGGAAACGGCGAAGGATATCGCCCGTAATCTTGAAGAGCAGGGCCTCATTCGCGCTGACTGGGCCTTTATCCTGGGATACAGGCTATTCTATTCGGGACAGAGCTTGAAGGCGGGAGAGTACACGATAGAGATCCCGATATCGGCAAAACATATCCTTCTCATCCTGGCGA
>JASFEP010000075.1:0-13890 GCA_050124775.1 Candidatus Aminicenantota bacterium | reverse complement strand
TTCAGTTGCGGCTCGGACTATCCTTCCGCTTCTAAGAAAAGGGAATAAAAAGGGGACAGGCTGCTTTTTTAATTACCTCTGTAAAAAGTAGCCTGTCCCCAAATTCGATGTAACCATTTTTTCATTTGCCAAGTCTGATACTAAGAGTGAGTGTTTTATAGTGCCGTTATAGTTTTTTATCCGCTCATTCTAGGAGAGAGAAGGATGAAAGAACAAACTGGCCTTAACTTATCAAGCCGTAGACAGTTTCTTTTCCATTCATTGCCTTTGGGAACATGCCTATGCTTGGGCACTCAGAATCTCTGGGCTGCCTTCCGAGCCGAAGTCCTAGAAGAAAATCCTCCACCTCAACACAAATTTATGGAAGATTCGGGGATGTCTTTTAGAGCGCTATTTAGATTTACATTTCAGAATTACTATATTCCCTGCTTAGAACGTCTTGCCGATGAGATTGGGAGGAGTAAACTCATCGAGATGCTGAAAAGACTTAATTCCGAAGCTGTTGCCAACCGGCAGAAAGAAAGCATCAAAGATCTTCCCAGGACTGACTTCGATACCTTTATTGCACGCTCGAAATCAGGAATGAATAGATTCGTTAAGCACGTTTTGACATGGGAAGATGGCGAGCGAACAGAGACATCTGTACGGACCAAATTTACGGAATGCCTGTGGGCAACGACATTTCGTGAGGTGAACGCATCGGATATCGGTTATGCTGCTATTTGCTATCCAGATTATGCAAGTGCCAGCGCATTCAATCCCAAAATAAAGCTAATTCGTCCCAAAACCCTAATGGAAGGCCATGACTGCTGTGATTTTCAGTACGTCTGGGAAGGCTAGATTTTCACTTTTCGTAATGATACCATTCAATTCCGCTCTGGAAAAATAATCGCTGTACATTTATACTTAAGTATTGAACTCAAGTGTTCGGTTTTTGACTGAGAAAAATTAGCAAGAGGGCGCTGCCCCAAGAGGCAGCGACCTTCGTTTTTTTTCACTGAGCCAGAGTTTTCGGGTTGGTCATCTGTAACAAAAAATTCGAAGGATAATTCTTATGGCACACGTAAAAAAGAAAAAGGGCGTTATCGGAATATTGACGGGAGGAGGAGATGTTCCGGGATTGAACCCTGCCATCCGGGCGATCACGATCAGGGCTCTCCGGGAGGGTTACAAAGTCATCGGCATCCGACAGGGTTGGGCAGGACTCATCGATATGTCCCGCGACGATAAAATTCCCCATGAAGACCACTGCTTGATCCTGACCGAAGAGATCGTGAACAAGGTGGGCCGCACCGGGGGCACCTTTTTGCACACCTCCCGCACCCGCCCCAGCCGTGTGCCCGACGTCAATGTCCCCCATAATTTAAAAGACAAATATAACGATAAGTTCAACGACCTAACGTCTGAAGTGCTCAAGAATCTCGATCATCTGGGTGTCGACTATCTCATTCCGATCGGAGGAGACGACACGTTGAGTTACGGAGTCCGTCTCCATAAAGAAGGCGTCAACGTCATTGCCGTGCCCAAGACCATGGACAACGATGTCCCGGGGACGGACTACTGTATCGGTTTCAGCACTTGCGTGACCCGCACCATCAGCATGACTCATGCCCTGCGGACCACTGCCGGATCTCATGAACGCTTCCTGGTTATCGAGGTGTTCGGCCGTTACGCCGGGTTCACTGCCCTCCTGCCCACCATGGCCGGAGCGGCCAACCGCTGTGTGATTCCCGAGTACAAGTTCGATATCGACCGGCTCTGCGAACTGCTCACCCAGGACCGCATGACCAATCCCAGCCGTTATTCAGTCGTGTTGGTCTCAGAGGGCGCCATGTTCGAAGGCGGAGAAATGGTTTTCGAAAATCACCAGGCAGATATGTATGGCCACAAAAAGTTAGGAGGGATCGGCGACCTGATCTCACGAAGGCTAAAGGAGATATCACCCACCTACAATAGGGGCAGGCCCATCAACATCATCAACCAGCGTCTGAGCTACTTGGTCCGCTGCGGCGATCCGGATGCCATCGACTCCATCGTTCCTATGGCTTTCGGTAATCTGGCTCTAGACCTGATCCTGGATGGCGTGTCCGGCCGCATGGTCTGCCTCCGGAACGGACAGTACGACAATGTCCCCATCGATGTCGTGACCAGCACGAAGAAAGTGGTGGATGTGGCGAAATACTACAACACGGAGCGGCTCCGCCCTTACTATAAGAGCTTCCACTACAAACCGCTCTTTATAATGACCTCTGACTACTGATACTCAGTCCATAAGACGCGCCGGTAAATTCGATCTTATGTCAGAAATTCCCTCGGGATATCTTTGAGGCGAACGATGTCCAGGATCTTGCTGCGCACGTCGAATCCCATAGCGCAACGGACACGGCAGCTTTTGCAATCGTTACAAGGAAGAGATGAGGTCTCCGCTTCACTCAGCGTCTCCTGCGCCAGTCCAGTGTTTCCATATCCATATGCATACATATAACTCCGCATGAATGCGGGAATGTCCACACAATCCGGGCACTGTCCGCGGCATTCATCACACTGCTGGCAATAAAGCCCCGCCAGCGTCTCGCTCTCATCCAGGCGGAGGTCTTTTAATTCCTCTGGTGTTAGAGTCAAATCCTCCATCACAGAGATATCGGCCTCCAGTTGGTCGAACGTGGTCATCCCCGGGATGGTCGTGTGGATATTCGTATTCTGCAAGGCCCATTTGAGCGCTGCTTTCATGTTGATCGGCTTCTGCTTTTCTTCGTCCCAATACACACCCGCTTGGGTCTTCATGGCCACGATCCCCATTCCAGCATCTGCAGCTCTGGCGATCGCTTTCTGGAGTGCCACACGATTGCTCTGCTTAAAATTGTATGCGGTCAGAATGACATCGTACGCTTTGGTCTCTACAGCGGCCTGGATGACCTCGGGTTCGTTCTTGTGGGTACTGAACCCTCCGAACCGGGCCTTCCCCTCTTTTTTGGCCGTTTCCAGGAATTTCAACGCCGGCTCACAGAATACGACCTCTTTGAGCGAGATATTATGGATGTAGAGAATGTCTACATAATCCAATCCCAAGCGTTTGAGGCTGACGTCAAATTTTCTTTGGAATGACTCGACGCTGGTCTCTGGAAGAAACATTCCTGTTTTCCGATCCTTCGGGTAGGGAATCTTCGTTCCGATGACAAAGGAGTCTCGGTCTCGGCCTTTAATGACCTGTCCGATCATCTCTTCGTTTTTTCCCCTTTGGTAACCCCAAGCCGTATCCAAATGCGCAATACCCGCATCGAGAGCAGCCGCTACAAGATTGGGATTGTCTGCATTCATGACCCCCATACTGACGACGGGCAATTCAATTCCTGTTGTCCCCAGTTTCCTGTATATGAAATTTTCCTTGTTTACAGATCCTCCGTTGCTTTTGGCTATGGACCCCTTCAAAAAAGAGGGCAGCACTGCCGCTCCCGCCAAGCCGCTCGCTCCGGCTTTGATGAAACTCCGTCTCCCCATACATTTTTTGTCTTTCATACGTAACGTCTCCTTCGAAAATTTGTGGCCATGCGATCGGCCTCTTCATGCAAATTCGTATATTCTCTACATTTCCTATTATTTAAATAAAGTCTATAATGTCAATAAAAAAAAGGGGAAAAAGTACAGAGCATTGAGAGTTCCAATTGCGATTTTTCACACACAGGCACCATAATCCCGAATATGCCGTTAAAACTCAGCGATAAAGGCGAAATCAAGGTTTTAGGTATAGAACTCGAGGAGGGATTGATAAAGGTCAAAAGCTTTGACTTCGGTCTTATCGCTGGTGGGGGCTTCGATTTTAGAGTCAGCGGAGCCGTCGTTATCCACGCAGTCCCGCTATGACCTCGGACTGGTCAATGTCGCCGACCCCATTCTCGGTTTTGAGAATGACATCAAAAACAGATCGTTGATTTTAATGGTAGGATTCGGATTTTAACTCAAAACTCTTTGGTTTTATTCAAACTGAAAAAATTCTTTGGCCGAAAGCCGGGACCATTTCGAACCAGTGGGCGGCCTCAAGGGTTCGAACTGGCGTATTTGTTTTTCGGGCAAGCGCTCCATCGGTCCCTTAGTGGGAGGTCTTTGAGTTGCTGGCTTCACAAGTCCTCCAACTGCGTTCTCCGAGAAAAGATAGTAATCCCCGTCATGATCGATGATCCATCCCTCGTGCCGCCAACCCAAGTGCCGGCCGGAAAAGGAATACACATTATCCCCTTCGAAGTAGGCCACCGGTTCTCCGGAATACAAATAGAGATGGACATAATCCTCGCAGTACACGACTCCAAATCCCGATGAATCATAATAGTCCATTCTCGATCACCCCGTACGCCCGATCTCGTTCGTATCTGTAAATAGTGTCTGCTATTAATTTAGTCGAATTTTGAGAGCCTTGCAAGGGAGAAAAAAATGGATTCACTCGATTTTCGTACAAAGAACCCATCGTCTGTGGTGTGCTAGGGATTGTATTCCAACTCAATATTTGTGCCGCGACCCTTTCCGAAACGGTTCATTCGGGGAACTGATCCTGCATGTCCTGTTAATGAAATCCTTGTCTATTGATGCGTTATTTGTTTTTTATCAATAAGTTAAATTCTAAGTGCAGAATTCTTATTAATTGACTGGGAGCAACTCATATGTTAAAAGGGAGGGTGGTCGAGCAGCCAGCTTTTCGGAGATAAAGATTGGCAAGAACCTGGTTCACGCTGAATGTCAACGGAAAAAAACACAGGGTGAAGACCGAACCTGATGAGCCCCTGCTCTGGATTCTCAGGGATGACCTCGATCTTATCGGGACTAAGTTCGGATGTGGAGTGGGGGAGTGTGGAGCTTGTTCAGTGCTCATAGATGGGTTAGCACGAAGGTCCTGCCGGGTCGAGGTCCAGCATGTTTCATCCGGCCAAGAGATTGTAACAATCGAGGGCCTGGGAACCAAAGGGGACCTTTCTCCTCTCCAGAAGTCCTTTGTCGAGCATACGGCTTTTGGCTGCGGTTTTTGCACTCCTGGAATGATCATCACGGCAGCGGCTCTTTTGGCGCGAAATCCCTATCCGACTCGGGAAGAAATCGTCGAGGCCCTGGACAACAATCTTTGCCGGTGCGGCTCGTATCCGAATGTCATCGAAGCCATTTTGGCAGTCTCGTCCATGTCGAAACCCTCTCTGAAAAAATGAAATAAACCATGGAAATCACACGCCGCGAATTCCTCAAATCTTTGGGAAGTTCGTGTCTCCTCTATGTCGTGTCTTATAAATCGGGTCAGGGACAGCAAGAAATATACGAAGCTCCATGGCCTGCCGATAATGAAGACATCGAATGCCGGTTCTATGCTTTGGACACAGATTACCTCGACTGTTTTGCCTTTCATGAAGATGGCAGAGTGACAGTGTTTACAGGCCGCACGGAGATGGGGCAGGGCTTGAGAACAGTGCTCACGGCTCTTGTAACCCAGGGTTTGGATATACCTGGTGACCGCTTGACGATCATCTTGGGGAATCCGGATGTTTGTCCTGACCATGGACCCACAGTGGGGAGTTCTGCCACCGAGCAGGTAGCCTGGGGAATTTGGGAGGCCTGTTTCGAATTACGAAAGGACATCATCAGGAGAACGGCGGAAACACACGATATGTCGCCGGAGGAATTGACCTATAAGGAAGGACTCGTGCACTCGAAAGGAGATTCCGGCCGGATCTTTAATCCGATAAGGGACGGAAAGAGAACATTCGTTACCATGAATTTGGATCCGCTGGTTGCCTCTTCTGAGCGAGTCACTCTGGAATACAAAGATCTGGGGCTTTACAACGTCAATGCCGAATCGATAGTTACCGGCACTCTGAAATATGCGGGTGACCTTAAACTCCCGGGAACACTTTACGCAGACTGGTTTATTTCTCCCTATCACAGGAAACTCTCACGTCTAAAGTCAGTGGACTTGGCCGACGCACAGGCGACATCCGGGGTGTTGAGAGTGGAAAGGATCGGCAGCAAAGTGGTGGCGGTCGCCAGGCGCTATAACGATGTCGTCAAGGCCCTTTCCCGGGTAAAAGCCGTTTGGGAAAAGCCCAACCGCCCCAAAGAATTGCGTGTGGAAAAAGAGATCCGTGAGGGAGCCGTCTTTCAGGAGATCAAAGAACAGGCAGGGGATGTCGGTGCGGGATTGGCATCGAGTTTCAAGACCATCAGAGAGACCTACAGAACTCATTACACGGCATGGGCACCGCTCGAAACATACACGGCTCTCGCAAAAATGGAACCAGGGGGAAATGAAGTCACCATATGGTCGGGATCTCAGTATCCCCATAGAGTGAGAGAGCTGGCATCTCCGAATCTCGGTCTTCCCCAATCGTCGATTCATTTTATCAACACGCCCATCGGAGGCGCTTTCGGAGGCAAGGTTGCCCCCCCTGTCAGTCAGGAGGCGGCCGACTTGTCAAGACGAGTCGGGGCGCCCGTCAAAGTTATCTACAGCCGGAGGAATCAGTTCCAGAAAAGAGGGTTGTTTAAACAAGCGTGTGTCTTCGATTTTGAAACAGGTGCAGGAACTGACGGAAGATTGCAGGCGCGAAAACTTGACATATACCAGGACCTGGGGGAAGGGACACGGGATACATATGCCGCCCCTCACATCCTCATCAAACATTACAGGACAGAAATGCCTGTCAATCAAGCCAACACGCGGGGGACCAGTTATGTTCAGATCGGCTTTGCCCAGGAGAGCCACATGGATATGGTCGCGGAGGCGGTCGGACATGATCCCTTCGAGTTCCGACGCAACAATGTGGCATTGGAATCTTTCGTCCCGTTGATCGATGAATGCGCACATATGATCCGGTATCCGAGGAGCGGGCTCGGACCCGATGAGGGGATCGGCATCGGTCTCTGCAATCATGGTGCCAGGCAAATGGGAGTCGCAGCAGCCCATGTGAAAGTCGACCGGAAGACCGGAAAAGTACATGTCAAAGAGATATGTGGCGCCTTTGATATCGGTACGATCATCAACCACCGCACGGTGACAGCGACCCTGCGAGGAGGGATCATTTGGGGTGTGGGATGGATCCTTCGTGAAGAAATAAAACTCGATGGGCACCGCATTTACACAGAGTATTTAAAGGATTATGGCATCCCGCGTTTTTCCGATACGCCTGAAATCAAGCTGCAATTCCTCGACAATGAAAAACCCGGAAAACCCAGAGGGTGCGGTGAATTACCCGTGATTCCAACAGTGGCAGCGATCGCAAACGCTGTTTATCATGCGATCGGTGTCCGGTTCTACTCCACTCCTCTCTCGCCGGAAAAAGTGCTTGAAGCTCTGGGCAGGATGTAAGAATAGAAGGGAAGCCGTTTAGTCCTTCTCCTCCTCGTCGTCGTCGTCGTCATCATCATCATCATCATCATCATCATCATCATTCCTTTCAACGTCAACGCTTTGTTCTTCTTCTTCTTCTTCTTCTTCTTCTTCTTCTTCTTCCGGTTCCTCCCGGTCGCCATAGAGGACTTTAAGCTTGGCATCGATGAGCTCGTCGTGCCTCAACCTGAGGAGGTCTGCCAAAACATGGACATAGTGGTCCTCGTACTTGTCCAGTTTTTCGTCGGCGTAGATGATCTTCCAGGCAGCTTCGATGATTTTTATTTTTTCGTCCCTGGAGAAGTTCTGATTGATCACATTGGTGAACGCCCAGAGGTCGACACTGTCTTCCCTCTTTTCCTCGGATATCTTCATCAGGTCCTCGACCGCTTCTTCGGGGATGTCAAACTCGTGCTTCAATATCGCTTTGGTCGTTTCTTTTTCGATGGTGCTGAAATCGAAGTCGAATTTGGCTACCTCCAGCAGGATGACACAGGTTGCGATCTGGATCCTGTCGAACCTTCCAGATTCCTCTTGCTCGGGCTGCACGATGAGAGTTTTAAGCAATCGGTCTTTCCAGCTAAGCATGATCATTGTCCTCTGGGTGAGATCGTAATAACCCATGATAGTCGGTCCTCGTTTTTCAGTCAACCTTCCTCAAGCGATTCCTGTCTGCTAAAATCTTTATCTCAGGTTTGCGATGCCTTTGCAAAGGTGTAAACAAATTTTACTACCTGTCTTGAGGATTTTTGAATATCAACAAAGATACAATTTCATTGGAGCTTTTTCCCCATAAGTCTCTTTCTTCATATAAATGGCACAAAATCGGCTGCGCAGCTAAAGAAGGGATAACGGAACAATGAGAAAAATCATCATAGGTGCGCTCGCACTATTTTTAGCGCTGAATTTGATGGTGAGCAAAAATGTCAACCTCCCCAGCGTGGATGGACTTTTGCTTTCCAGGAATGTCCTTGTCAGCCATCCCGGAAACATTCGTCCGGAAGAGGTGACGATCTGCATCAATCCCAAAAATCCACTCAATGTCGTTGCGGGATCGAATCTGGATTACTACTATTACTCCACCGATGGGGGATATACCTGGACAGAGGGCCGTCTAGGATCGACTCTTGGCGTTTGGGGGGATCCGTCGGTAATCTTTGATGCGGAGGGCAATCTCTATTACGGACATTTATCCGATCCTGTTGATGGCGATTTTATAGACCGGATCGTCGTGCAGAGGTCGACCGATGGAGGGCGGACATGGAGTGATGGCGCTGGTATCGGGCTCAACCCACCTAAAGACCAGGATAAAGAGTGGCTTGCCGCCGATCACACCGACTCGGTTTACAGAAATTCCATCTATGCCGCCTGGACAGAATTCGACCGGTATGGAAGCCCTGATCCTGAGGACCGGACACGTATACTTTTCTCTTATTCCAGAGATTTCGGCGAAAAATGGTCCGATCCAGTCGTTGTCAGCGACGTTACAGGAAACTGTTTGGATTCGGATGAAACCGTGGAGGGTGCGGTGCCGGCAGTGGGGCCCGAAGGGCAGATCTATTTAAGCTGGGCCGGTCCTCTGGGGATCATGTTCGATAAATCTTTAGATGGGGGCCAGACCTTCGGCGAGGATATTTTGGTCGATCCTATGCCCGGAGGGTGGGATTTCTACATCCCGGGCATATACCGATGCAATGGGATGCCGGTGACGGCCTGCGATATCAGCTTTTCACCGCATAGGGGAAATATCTATATCATGTGGTCGGACCAGCGGAATGGCTTCAATGACACGGATGTTTTTTTGGTCAAATCCACAGACGGTGGCGTAACTTGGGGGCCGGTGAAAAGAGTCAATGATGATCCTCCTGGAAGACAGCAGTTTTTCCCCTGGATGACCATCGATCAAACCACCGGCAATATCTATGTAGTATTTTACGATAGGAGGGATGCCGCGGATTATTCGACCGAAGTCTATCTGGCCAAATCCAGTGATGGCGGAGAGACCTTCCGAAACTACAAGATCAGCGAGTATCCTTTCAGGCCAGTAAGCGGGATATTTTTTGGGGACTACATCAACATTGCTGCGCACGCCGGAAGAGTTCATGCCATATGGGCGCGTATGGACGGGATCGATCTCAGCATCTGGGCGACTGTTATTTCCGATAATATCCCTTAGCTCAAATTTTTAATAAAAATGGAAGAGAACTGAATGAAACCAGGCAAAGATCGAATTTTTGCGGCTGTATTGGCATTTTTTGTTGCAGTCCCGGGTATGTATGCGCATGAATCTCGGATGATGGTGTCTCGACAAAATACATCTCAACAGGAACAGTATCGGGTGGAAGTCAGTAAATGGAAACGTTTTCAAGTGGAACTTTTCGGGGGATGGGCATCCATGAACCCCGCTGACCTCAATCTGAGACCAGCTTATGACACACAATATTTGATCAATCTGAGGGACTATTACAGCTCGTATTACCCAGATATTCAGCAGAGTTCTCCTGAGGGTGATTTTAAGACTGTGGATTCGTCTCTCCCCTTCGGATTTCGAGTGAGATACCGGTTGAGCTCTTTGATCTCCGTCTCCCTGGGATTGAAATATTCATCGAAAAAGCAATCCTCAGCAGTGACGGCTGAATTCACTGCTAGCGGTCGGCGCCCCCACGATCTTGAATATATTTTTACGGATTATGCCATTTCAACAACGGCCTGGGTCCCGAACCTTGGAGCTCACTTGTCCTTTGCAAGGAGTCGATTCATAGATTTTGAATATTTCTTTGCGGGGGGGCCCATGTTTGCAAAATGCAGATACGTGATTATATCCGACCAAGTTTACTCGCGCTATGGGAACGTCTACAGGATGTATGAAACAGACTACGAGGCCATCGGCAAATCCACTGGATTATCGTTGGAAACAGGCTTGAGGATCAATGTTAAGGTCAAAGGCGGCCTCAAGGCTTTCTGCGAAGGCGGTTACACCTACCAGAGAGCAAAAAACCTCGAGGGTCCGGGAAATTTTGTTCATTATTATTATCGGGATCCGAACACAAAAGAGGTCTCGGACAATTTGTACTGGGAAGGGTACTGGGGAGTGAAAGAGACAGAGGAGTTGCCACCCCTCCCGAGCAACGAGTGGGAGAAAGACGATGAGAGAGTGCGGGAATTTATTCTCGACCTGTCGGGTGCTTTTATTCGTTTCGGCGTTTCTTTTTCCTTCTAATTCCTCCGAAGAAGAGCATTTGATAGAGATATAAGACAGGGGGGCAAGTTTCTGGGGATTCAATTCTTCTCAACGTTTTCGCGAAAACATCCGTCTCTAGATTAAAATAATAGGAATCTGAGTTGGAGGGAATATGGGACAGGGATTGATACAAAGGATGGAAGAATCTGTCGAGCTATTGGAGCGCTGGAATCGTCGGTTGACCGTGGGAATGTTTGGTCTGATTTTTGTTTTTATCGTCTCCCTGGGGGGAAGTGTTGTTTTCTGGAAAAACAGCATTCAAAATCCTGGTCCTGTTTCGGATAAGATTCTGCGTGCCCGTGGACTTGTAATTGTCGATGCCAAAGGCACAGAACGGGTTTGGATCGGCGCGCCAGTGCCGGAACCTCTCGTTCTCGGAAAGCGCCTACCACGCGGCGGGGATGTGCGTGGCATCTTGCTTTGCGATGAGGAGGGTAACGAGCGGAGTGGATATGTGACTGGCGAGCTCATCCAAACCCTTCAAGGAAACACAATGACAGTCACTTCTGTGTCTTTCGCACCGGATGGGAAACGAATGGCCTCCTCGAGTCTCGATCGGACGATCAGGATTTGGAAACTCGAGTGATCCGGCCCTCTCTTTGTTTTTAAGCAGAGTGTCCTCAATTTTCCAGCCACCTTGACAGCCCGAGTGAATTTCCATTACATTCAATGAACAGGCTTTTCGTATGGAGGAAGGCTGGCTGATTTATCGTTGAAAGTGGAGGACCCATGCTTAAATTCATCCTGCAGCGAGATCCTTTTACGGGTGAGGAATACATAGAAGTCCCCTTCAAAGGAAGGAGGCTGGTCGAACATCCCATGTACAATAAGGGAACGGCTTTTACCGAGGAGGAACGGGAAACGTTCGAACTCATGGGGCTTTTTCCCGATAGGGTCTCGAACCTGGATATTCAGGCTAAGAGAAGTTATGGCCACTTCGATGCGAAGACCACGAACTTGGAGAAGTATATCTATCTGATTTCGCTTCAGGACAGGATAGAGACGCTTTTTTACCGCCTGCTCGTCGATCATCTGGAAGAGATGCTGCCGATCGTATATACGCCCACGGTGGGCGAGGCATGTATGCGTTTCAGTCATATTTACAGGCGACCCCGGGGTCTGTATATCACCCCGAATAACATCCATAAGATCGATAAGGTGCTTTCCTGCGCACCATTTGCGAATGTTTCTCTCGTCGTTGTGACGGACGGTGAAAGGATCCTGGGGTTGGGTGATCAGGGCGCGGGAGGGATGGGTATCCCCATCGGCAAGAGCACCCTTTATGTGGCTGCCGGCGGTATCCATCCGGCGTATTGCCTTCCCGTTCTGATCGATGTGGGGACGAACAATGAAGATGCCCTGAAAGATCCGCTCTATATCGGTGTGAAACAGAAAAGGCTTGTGGGGTGAATATTACCAGATTGTCGAGCAGTTCGTGCAGGGTGTGCGCCGGGTGTTTCCCAGTGCCGTGATCCAGTGGGAGGATTTTGGAAAACACAACGCTTATCCTTTGCTTCAGCGATACCGACACAGGGTCTGTTCCTTCAATGACGACATCCAAGGAACAGGTGCTGTAGCCACTGCGGCTCTACTTTCGGCGATGAAGTTCAAGGGTGAGAGCTTAAGGGACCAGATGATCGTCATCTTTGGACAAGGTCAGGCCGGGATCGGCATCGCCAACCAGGTGTTGACGGGGCTACAGAAGGAGGGATTAGGCGAAGAGGAAGCCAAAAATCTGATTTTTGGCGTCGATAAAGATGGACTCCTTCTCGAAGGGATGAGCGTGAGTGAAGAGCAGGAGCCATGGTTAAAATCCGGAGAGTTGGTCGCTGGGTGGAAGGTCCGAGATCGCAGCAAAATTTCGCTTTTGGAAACGGTTCTTAATAGCAAAGCCACCGTGCTCATCGGGGTGACTGGGCAGACAGGGGCATTCTCCGAGGAAGTTTTGACGGCTTTGGCGCAAAATACTGAGATACCTGTGATCCTGCCTCTGTCCAATCCCACAGCGAAGTCGGAGTGTACGGCAGAGTTTGCGATGCGAGCCACTGGAGGGAAGGCTCTATGTGCGACGGGAAGTCCCTTTCCACCGGTCAAGGTGGAAGGGAAAGAGAGAGTGATCTCCCAGTGCAATAACCTTTTCGTGTTCCCGGGTGTGGGGCTGGGTGCGTTGGTCTCGGGCACGCCCATAATAACAGACCAGATGTTCATGGCGGCTTCGAAAGCTGTGAGCGGGATGGTCACGGAGAATGAGCTCAGGGCGGGCCAGGTCCTTCCGAAGCTTTCGGATATTCGAGCTGTGTCTGCACAGGTCGCTTTGGCCGTAGCCAAAGTTGCCCGTGAGGCAGGCCTGGGACTTAGAGTTGAGGATGGCCGCCTGTCCGCTATGATCAAAAGCGCCATGTGGAACCCCCGGTACTTGCCGCTCCGCTACGTCAAACCCGAGTTTAATTATTAGGTTAATTATTAGGGACGGGTCACACTAAGTTATTGATAATAAATATATTACCTTTCATATCACCTTAATAAATCGCCTTAGATGCTCCATTTTGCCCTTAAAAAAGTCATTTCTAAGCTGGAATTTATCGGATGATGACTCAGAAAAGAATGGACACCGCCCCTTTTGTAGCACGGACAGAGGTTTTTTAAGAATTATTAAGTTTCATTATAGATTTTTGTGCAGCAGAAATAGTAGGATTAGAAGAGGCCTTTTTCATGAAAAAAATAAGAGGAGGGGAGTCATGAAGCATGAAAAAAAATTCAATCGGCGCGAATTTATCATTATGAGCTCTTTGGGAGCAACAGCTCTCGGAATCGGAATGAAGGGCTCCGCACGGAAAGCCCTTGGTGTGGAGCACAAAAGATCGAATTCGAGCCCCAATGACGCCATAAATGTAGGAATGATTGCAGTGGGAGCACGGGCTCACGATCTCATGGAGAGCATTAAGCGAATAGAGGGCACAGAAATCGTTGCCGTATGCGATGCCTACTCGGGCAGAGTTGAGAGAGCCATCGAAAGGACGGATGGCCGTGCTAAAGATTACAAAAATTACAAGGAAATCATTGGGGATAAAAATATCGATGCAGTCATCATATCGACGCCAGATCATTTACACAAACAACAGATTATCGATGCTGCAAACGCTGGAAAACACATCTATGTCGAGAAGCCTATGACATACAGAGTGAAGGAGGGTGCCGATATCATCAACGCGGCGAAAAGAAATAAAGTAACCTTTCAAGTCGGAAGCCAGGGCGTTAGTTCGGTTCTCTCCCGTAAGGCAAAAGAGAT
>JASFEP010000074.1:0-13890 GCA_050124775.1 Candidatus Aminicenantota bacterium | reverse complement strand
CCACCCAACGAATGATATTCCAGATATGAAAAAGGGGTTTTGCCAGTTGAGGATGAGTCAGCCCTAATTTCTTGACCAGCCGATTGTCTCCTTTCAAGACAGAAATGATATCTTCCTCTTCGCTCATAAACCCCACGCCCGATGAGCCTTCGGGCCGCCCGCTATCTGTGATCTCTGCTATGGAGCGGCCTGTGATCCATCGTGTGTGATCCAGCTCGATCTCTGAGTGTAAACCAGTCCGGGCTAACGTCGGAAAATCTACAGCATCGACTTCCAGAATGCGGATTTTATCCCAATCCTCCTCTCTGTACCCAAGGGATTCGCCTTTTTTAGCAGTCACGGGTATCAGGGCAAATTGACCATCTTTTGTAATGGCGACGACGACTTCTGTTCCATCTTCCATCGTGAAGGGCGAAGGAAGTTCCGGGCATAACGCATAAGTATGTGGGAAAAATTTCATGGATTCCTCTGCTTTTTGACTAAGTTTGGCCTGTGTCTCTTGAGAGGAATTAAAAGCTATAAGGGAAATTGATATGAGTAGCGCTGTCAGTGGACTTATTCTTTGACACCAAAAGCCTTTCATTAGCAGTCTCCTGTTTTATTCTGTTTGCTCATTTTTGACTTCTTAATGCCAGAAACGTTCCCTCTTTGGATAAATTTGCTCTCAGGATGTATTCCCTGCACTATCCATTCTTACGATTTATAGAGATTTTCTTTGACTCTATACTTCACGATTTTTCTCACGAGATCGAAAGGAATCGGCGTATCAATCAGAAATTTTACAGAACCTTTTGCAATGTCATACAGAGATAATTCTTTTTTGAATGCTCGAATAGCAGAAGGAGTTGGATAAAACCCTATACGTTTCTCAAATGCGGCGAAATGTACTAAGTTCCCCTCAAGCTTAAAGGTCGGTATTTGATAGCTTATCGTTTCTTCGGCTCCAGAGGCTACTTCATGAATAACACGGCGCAGCTCATTCAGCTTATCTTGAATATTTTTAGGAAAAACAGAGATATACTCATCTATAGTTTTGAATTGTTTTTGCGGTCTGGCCATTAGTCTAAATCTATACTATCCACAGAACATTGTGAAGTCATCTTTAAAACATAAGGAATATATAAGTATAAGTCTTTAATAGGAATGGAAAGCGATGGGGAATTCGTGCCTCTTTCATCAGGGTCGTGAGCGCGTTTTTTTTCCCGAAGAGAAGTCTCTCCCCTATTTGGCTTCAATAACTCCGAAAGTTTCGAGCAGTTTGACAATATCAAGGATTTCCGGTAAATGAGACTTGTCAACCCCTGCTTTTTGCATGATCTCAACTACAGTCATGAATTCAGCGGTGGGGAAGGGCAGGTGGTAGAGGAATTTTCCCTGGGGGATCGTCAGGTTAATTTTCCTTTCTTCCCTGCTCCGTCCCTCTCCGATCCAGATAACGACGCTGCTGAAGTAGGAATCATATCGGGCCGTCGTGAACCTGGCTCCCGAGTTTTTGTTCTCTCGCATTTTTTTCGATAACTCCCCTTCAAGTCTTTTGTGTTCCAGCAACGAGGCCAGGTCGATATCCATGATAATTTTTTTCTTCAGGAGAGAATACCGGAAGTAAGGGCGCTTTTTTTCGTAAACCTCCTTTTTTGATAGAATGCCTAATGAGGTCATGGCTTCTAAAAATTCCTGAGCGGTTTGAATGTGAAGGTTCACTCTCGACGCCACTTCGGAAGTAGAAATGTCTTTGTAGTTAACGAGAAGCCTGAAGATATCCTCTGCATAATCTTTTGAAAATAAGGCGCCTAACTTAGCGGCCGTTTCAAAATCCATTTTATTTCGCACCCGACTTCAATTCGACGAGCATCCTGCTTTCCAATCCCTTCGTGTAGTATTCCACGAAGCGCTTGAAAACTTCACCCAGAGATAAGCAAAGTTGGTCAAAGGTCAGCTCTTCTTTAAAACGGTTGTAATCATACTCAGAGATGTGGATAGCAATGTTGCCGTCATTGTCAAAGGAGGCATAGCTGATATGCTGGAGATCGGGCTCCTTCAAGGGACTTATTCCCATGGAGAAAGTTAGGATAACCGCATTTTCCTGTATGATCGATCTGGCAATTTTTTTTCCTCCCATGAATCGTGCAAATCCTCTGATCTCATCCTTTGTGTACTCTGCCTTACAGGCCGAGTAGGGTCGATCTGTAAATCCGTTCTGTGCCTCATGGACATGTTCGGCGGCCAGATTAAAGAGCCTCCTGGCATTGGATTCCAATTTTTCATGGCCATAGAAAACACGCCAGGTCAACAAAAGTGCTCCATAGCCAATAATGGCATGTATTATGTATGTCTTGAATGACAAAAATGATACGGAATAATGAGCCATGCTGTGCCATGTCCCCGTTCCAAAGAGCAAGCCCATAAACAGGTAAGTGGTCAACTTTGTCCTGCGGTATTCGATGATCCCGAAAACCACAAAAAAACAGCCGAACGCAAAAGCAGAATAGGGAGGATTTCCCGTTATAATGGACTCGATCATAGCCAGGGATAAAAAGATAGCCACCGCATACGGCCCGACTCTACCTATCGGTCCACGAAGTTTAGATCGACCGATCATTTGTTAGACTCCATTTCCTGAGTGTCCTTGCTTTTTTGGGGCGTCATTTTGGTTTTGTGGAGTTCGAGGGTCTGGTGGACAATCATTGCCTTTACCTCTCCGCTGTCTCCGGACATGAATGATATCTTATACTCGCTCGATTTGTAATTCCAAAGTCCCTTTTCGTCAGGTCCTTTAAGCGTGACGACCTCTCCTTCAGAATCGATAACAGCAAGATTCCCATCCTTGAAGATGACTTCAAGCTCAATGCCTTCCATGGGAACAGGATATTTTCCCAGATAAGGTTTGAATTTTTCAGGCACATCAGGAGTGACTGATTCTGCTTTGCCTTTTTTCGGGAGCCTGGTCTGTATAAAGAGGGACAATCCGTTGATGTTTCCTGAATCGTTTTTACTGAATTTCAGACTTATTTGATTCGAAAGTTTAGAGACCCATATTCCTTCCTCGTCGGGATCATTGAATGCCAGGACCATCTTGTTCGGAATATCCAAGGCCAGCTTTCCTCTGTGTTGCAACACCTTGAAATCACCCATTTTAGAATGGGTATAGTGACCTATAAAGGGAGCGTAGGGGCCTGCATCTTCTTGATTCTCATCCTCTCTGAGAGATTTGTCCTGAGAATCAGGTCGTTCGATTTTAACGACTGGCAAAAGAAGATGGGAAGGGTATTCCTCAGAGTAAAATATTTTTTGAACCGCCGAAATATACTCGGTTTCCATTTCGTTGTGGCCTCCGGTGTTCAGATTGCGGGAGTACTCGGGAAAAGAAGCCGATGAAATTTCCATCCGGATGCGCTCGCCTTTTTGAAATGTATTTCCTGTGTGGCTCAAATCTATGGTGAATTCGTAGACCTTATCTTTTTCCAGAAATTTGGGTACAGACATGGAGTTTCTGAAACGCGCTCTGAGCACACCCCACGTCATACCTATCGGACCAATTTCTCCGTCATCGTTGACCAAATAAAGTGTGACACACCAGTCGGTGTCCTTCGCGGATGATGAGGCGTACAATACGGCGGAGATAGGGCCGGCGATTGTCAAAGGCTGTTCGAAGGACGCCGTCTCATAAACCAGAATATCTTCCCTGGCGCCGACCAGGGTCTTGTATTGTTCCAGTGCTTCTCTTTTCAAATAATCGATAAAACAAGGGGAAGGATTCCCCGGATCATAGGTATAGGTGTCGTATTGTCTGGTTGAAGAGGATTTTTGAATCTGGAGTTTTCCATCTCCATTTGATGAGTTCGCTCCTTTCTCGGAGGATATGTAATACCTGACAAAAGACGTTCCGGGCAGCGGGTAGGTATCCGCCTCCAGCCAGCTGTTAGGGCCGAGATTGAAGACCTGGACCAGAGGTTCGTCAATGATTCCGTTATCCTTTCCCTTAAGCCAGTAGTCAAACCATCTTAAATAAAGGTCCATAAGCCCGATGTCTGCAGCTTCGCCTAGATCTTGACCGTAGAGATATTTCGACGACTGGTCTGTGTGGGCCCAAGGGCCCATGACCATTTTGATGCATTTGTTCTTGGACTGTATTAGACTCAAGTAGGCGAGTTTTGTTCCCCTGTTACCAGGATCGAACCACCCTGACTGAAGAAACACGGGAATATCTAGTTCTTTGATCTCCTCAAGAAATCTGACATTTTCCCAGTATGAATCATCAGTATTATGTGCGATCCACTGTCGCCAGTATGGATTTTCTTGCCCGACGATTATTTTATCAAGGTCGACGACAGGAAGGTGATTCAGCAGGCTGTTCCAATCCTTTGTGAAAACCTCTCTGGCCTTTTTCTGCATATCAGCTGCAGTTTTTGCATTTTCGATAATATCGATCCATCTGATATCTCCGCCCATGGCCAGTACCCCACCTTCGTAAGGCATATTGTTGAAAGGCATTGCCGAAGTAATGTTGGGAACAAGAGTTACGAGGTGGGGCGGTTTCAGTATCGCTGCGGAGAACTGAACGGACCCCGAATAGGATCCGCCGTACATGCCTATTTTTCCGGTCGACCACTCCTGTGCAGCCAGCCATTCGATGCTGTCGTATCCGTCTTCTCTCTCATTGACAAATGGCTCCCAGTCTCCCTCGGATTCGAATCGGCCTCGGACATCCTGTATTGCAAAAACAAATCCATGTTTTGAAAAATAATCTCCGTAGCCCTGAAGAATGGCTTTATTATAAGGAGTTCTCATCAGTATCACGGGGAAAGGTCCGATCTGATCTTTGGGAAAGTGGATGTCTGTAGCCAGTTTTATTCCATCCCGCATCGATATTTTAATTGTTTCTTGGGCGTAATTATTCATGGCGAACACAATGACGATAAAAACCATCGACATCCATGCCACAGTATTTCTCTGTCCGTATTTCTTGAATTTGGAGTTTTGATTGATGCTCTTCATCTCTGATTACCTCTGATGTTTTATATGCTTCAAATTTTATGAAGTATATAAATATTATACTTTGTTGTCAAGTAAAAAATGATCCTCACTCAATATCTACTTCTTTCAAACATGCGATTATACAATCCCGGGACGGACCGAAAACAATTGACAAGACTGATGGGCGTAGATAATGTTTAAAGACATAAAAACACGGGATATTTGACGGACGATGGAGGATACATTGATTACGCCCTTGCAAAAAAAAGTAGGGTCATTTCTATTCTTATTGATTTTGGCAGGCGGGATCTATCACTGCGGTGATCAGAGTACGCTTTCTGATACAGACGCGCAGACGTGGGCAGAGCAAACCCTATCTGTCCTGTCGCTTGAAAAAAAGATCGGTCAGTTGATCTGTGCGGATATCGCGGCGGATTATATTGCAGAGGATGATCCGAAGTTCCAGAATTGGGTTCATCTTGCCCGGGATCACGGTATCGGCGGATTCGTTCTTTACGGCGGGACACCGCGGGATGTCGCTCATATTCTCAACTGCCTTCAAGAGGAGGCAGAACTGCCCCTTCTGATGTCGGCGGACTTTGAAGGGGGCCCCGGGCAACAGATCAAGGGAGCCAGTGAGTTCCCTGCCAATATGGCCTTTGCTGCTGCGGGAAGCGAGGATCTGATGTACAGAGCGGCCTCCATCGGAGGCATCGAGGGACGGGCCATGGGCATTCATCTCACCTATACACCGGTGGTGGATATCTCGGTCCGCCCTGAAAATCCCAGCGAGAGCGTCCGCTCCTTCGGAGGTGATCTGGATCTCTTGGGCCGTCTGGTCAAGTCTTATGTGAAGGGCTATCATGACCAAGGCATGCTGAACACTGCCAAACATTTTCCGGGACGCGGCGATATCGCAGTCTTTCCCGAGTTCCCTGACTTCCGGTTCATCAACAAACCGGCTGAGGTGGTGGAAAGCCAGGAGTTCCGGGCCTTCAAGTTCGCCATCGATGCAGGCGTGGATTTTGTCATGAGCGAGCATATCGCTGTGCCCTCGGTTACCGAGGGATCATCGCTGCCTGCCAGCGTGGAAAGCCGACTGGTAACAGGGTGGTTGAGAGACAAGCTGGGTTTCGAAGGTGTGCTTACGACAGATGACCTCTGGTATGATCATGTTATCCAAAGGTTCGGTCCGGTCGAGGTCGCCCTCAAGGCCCTGGAAGCCGGGCACGATGTTCTTCTCAAACCTAAGGATCCCGTGGCTGTAATAAATGGTATTTGCGATGCCGTGACATCCGGACGTATCCCGGAATCCCGTATCGACCATTCGGTGTTGAAGCTGCTTATGCTCAAAGCCCGACTCGGATTGCACACAAATAGGTTTGTAGATGAGGACCGGATCAATGCGATTGTCGGAACTCCGGCCCACCAAGCCCTAATCCAGGAGGTGGCCGACCGCTCCCTTACCCTGTTGAAAAACGAAAGCATACTGCCTCTGAAGGATGCTGGAATTGAAAATGTCATCAATATCTGTGTCCAAAAAAATGCGGATGATCCATCTCCTGCGGCGTTATCCGCTAAACTCTCCATCGTCTTTCCCGGGATCCAGAGCTTTATTCTTCGTGCCGATACGAACCCAGCGATCTATGACACCATTCTTTCTTCTGCCCGCGCGGCCGATCTCGTGATTCTTTCCCTTTTTATTCAGCGGACAAGGCAGTTGGACCCCGCTCCCTTCCGGAAAGATGACCTCGAATTTCTGAAAAAGCTTTTTAAAGCCAGGCCCGAATCCATTGTGACCATGTCCTACGGGAATCCCTTTCTCATCCGGAAAATCGAGGACGTGCCCTCATTTCTGGTCGGATTCGGTGAGAGAGGATGGTACGGCAATCAGACCGTGTATTTCGATTCATTCATAAAAGTGCTTACGGGGGAACTTACGCCGCAGGGAAAACTGCCCGTGAAAGTAAGTGACCGATATCCTCTCGGACACGGCCTGACTTATTGATGATTCGCTTCGGCAACAATGAGATTCTTGAGCGAGCACTACTGCCGGGTTGTTAAGGCGATTACTTGATGATGTGGAATTCGGTCTGCCGTCCATCGAGGAAATGAGTGGCTTCTCCTGTAAAAACGATGTCCTGTTCCAGGGATAGACGGAACTCCTTTCCGTCCCATTGCGGTACGGGCATGGTGACGCTCATCTCAGCAGTGAAGCAGCTATTGGGAACGAGCTTGACATCCCCTCGGCCGGGATTGTTCACCTGCTCCCAAGGAAGCCCGATCAAAGGACCCGGCTCATGCAGGAAATATCCCAAGGAGTGGGAGTAGATCCTGGGTTTGGATATCTCTTTTTCGTGGGCTGTTTCGAGAATATTTGCCAGAAGCTGGTTCCCGGTCAGTCCGGTTTTAAATTCTCCGCAGAATACGTCTTGAAGGCGGTTGCATTCGGCCATGATCTTTTTAAAAGTCCCGGGGACATCTGTCTCTCCCACTCGGGGAACATAGGCCCACTCCTGATGGTCCGAGTTGTAATACAGATACTTCAGACCGACATCACAATGGATGAAATCGCCCGGTCGGATGATTGTGTCGTCCTTTCCGTATTTTTCGATGACATCCGGCTGCCTGCCGCGGATGCTGAAAAAAGGATAGAAGGCGAGATCCAGTCCGAAATCGGCAACCCTCTGCCAGTAGTGATAGCGGAGGTCTTCCACCGTTGTCTTTCCGGGCGTTACGACCTTGGTGGAAAAAGTTTCGGCGATGATGGCGTGCGAGAGGGCTGCCGCCCGCTCCATAAGCATGATCTCTTCATTCAGAAGGGTTTCTCCCCATAAAGTCGCCAGGGGTTCGGCCGATTCCAGCCGCCCCGCATAATCTGGTCCGATGGCTTTGACAAGCCTGTTTTTCAGCACCACAGTCATACCTCCGGCAGCCCATTGAATTTCGCCCTCGTTGATCCCTATCCTTTTGGGGTCCCGTTCGCGTACGATACGGCCCAGACAGGCCCACTGGCTCACCTTTTTCTCATTGTCCCAGGCTGCCGCGTCCCAGACCCTCTTAAAAAAATCGGGCATGTTCGTCCTCGAAACATTGAGTCTCTCCACGCCCTTTTCCGAACCACGGTCATAAAAGACAATGATCTGTGTGATGGGGCACCATTGGCCGTAGGGGATCATGGTTTCGAAGATCGGATCGAGATTATCCTCATTGCAGGCGATGATCCACATGTCCAATCCGGTCTCCCTCATGAATTTGGGAACGAGAAGATCCAGACGTTTCAATGTGATGGTATTCACCAGCTCTACCCGTTCCTTGATGCTGAGAACTTTCGGGAAATCATGCGCTCCGGACGCAGCTGCAGGTTTCAGGATCAGCACAATCAGAACTACAGACAAAAATAAGCCTAATATTTTCTTTGACACCGAAACCTCCTTCTCGACTTGATTCAATTCGGTGTATACATATCACCGGAGATGGAGGCCTGTCAATGCGTTGCTTATCTAACCTTTGCTATTCATAAAAAATGTGGATCCTATGTTTAACACAAGAGATATCGATCGATAATAATCTACTCAGATAAACTCCTGACACGACGCTATGAGAATACAGAAGATCGACTGAACTCTTCAAGGACTAAGCTGTACGTATTCTGGAGAATTTCATCTGCAAGTTTTTTCGGATATCAGCCGGACTTAGACATCTTCATTTGCGGCAAAAATTGTCTTAAATTAAAAAATAATTACGGCTTGGATCAACCGCCTTCGGCAGTGGCTTTAGCGCGGTCTTCATCCGACATCTCAGCCAAACGCTTGACATCTTTGGCGTCCAACCCTAATCCTTCGGCCACGCGGTTGCCGTATTCAGGATCTGCTTTGTAGAAAATGGCCGTTTGGCGCAATTGAATGCGTTTCTTTGCGCCTCCCAGGTGGTCCACGATGTTGCCGATCAGATGATCCCTGTCCTCATCGGTCATCACCTTCCGGTAGAGCGCTCCGGCTTGTTGGAAATCATCGTTGGGATGAGGGTAGGGAGTCCTGGCCGCTGGGCTCGAGACTTCAAAAGCAGGCTCACCCAATTGCGGATCTGGCTCGGGGCCGCCAAGACTGTTCGGCCAGTAATTCGGTCCGCCGCCGCCGTTTTCATCCACTCTCATGAATCCGTCTCTCTGATAGTTGGTCTCAGGAGCGTTTTTAGGTGCGTTCACTGGAATGAGATGATAGTTCGGTCCCAAGCGGTGGATGTGAGTGTCGTGATACGAGAAAAGCCGAGCTTGGAGCATCTTGTCTTGTGATGTGGCAATCCCGGGAACAAGGTTCCCCGGACAGAAGGCGGCCTGTTCCACTTCTGCAAAATAGTTGATCGGATTGCGGTTCAATACCAATTTGCCGATTTTAATGGGGGGGACTTCGGCATGGGGCCAGACCTTGGTGATGTCGAAGATGTCCCAGTGATAGTTCAGTCCCTCTTCTTCAGTCATGATCTGCATCTCGAGCGTCCAAGAGGGGTCATCCCCGCGGGCGATGGCCTCATAGAGGTCTTCTGTGGCGTGGTCGGGGTTTGTCCCCGAGAGGCGAGTAGCTTCCTCAAGGGTCAAGTTTTTAATGCCCTGGTCGGTCTTGAAGTGGTACTGCACCCAGAAAGACTCGCCTTTATCGTTGTACCACTTGAAGGTGTGACTGCTGTAGCCGTTCATGTGACGGTACGTCGCCGGTGTGCCCCGGTCGGAAAACAGAACAGTGACCTGATGGATGGATTCGGGCGTCAGCGAGAGAAAATCCCAGAACATGTCGGGATCCTTACAGTTTGTGGCGGGATGGCGCTTTTGGGTGTGAATAAAATCGGAAAATTTCAGGGGATCCCGGATAAAAAATACAGGCGTGTTGTTACCAACGAAGTCGTAATTCCCTTCTTCGGTGTAGAATTTGACGGCAAATCCGCGGGGATCGCGCGCCGCATCGGCAGATCCCTTTTCGCCGCCCACTGTGGAGAAGCGGGCGAAGACTTCGGTCCTCTTTCCCACTTCTGAGAGAAACTTGGCCTTGGTGTACTTGGTCACATCGGCCGTGACCTCGAAATATCCCCCGGCGCCGGCTCCTTTGGCATGAACGACTCGCTCAGGAATACGTTCGCGGTCGAAATGGCCCAGCTTCTCCAACAGATGAACATCCTGCATCAAAACAGGGCCCCGCTTTCCTGCGGTCAAACTGTTTTGATCGTCAGCCACAGGAATTCCGAAGGCTGTCGTTAATGTCTTTTTTTTGTTTGTCATCGAATACCTCCTTTATTGATTCAATTTTGTTTTTAAATGCTTTCTTTAAATGGATTCGGCCAAATATTTGCTTGTTTGAAATTTCTATACAAGTAACAAATCTTAATTTGTAACTAGATATAAGTAGTTTAAACTCTTAATAAGAATTAAAAAATTTTTTATCCGGTCTTTCGACATTTATCGCAATATCCCTCTAAAAGGACCTTTTTGTTAAGGACGGAAAATTTTTTGTTTATCTTCCCCGGAACGATTATATCATCATACGGACTGTATTCAAAATCAATGAGTGAGTTACATTTCAGACATCTGAAGTGATGATGATTTTTAATATTGGGATCGTAACGCCTGGGTTCTCCGTAGCCCTCCACATTTTTGACGATTCCGATTTTTGAAAAGGTTATGAGTGTTCTATTGACTGTGTCCAATGAAACATCGGGAATTGTTTTTTTTATTCGTTTATGAAGCGCTTCCGCGTTGGGATGGTCTTTGGACTTGAGCAATTCTCTGTAGATGATGAGACGTTGCGGAGTTATTTTGAGATGATTCTCTCTGCACTTTTTTCTGAATAAATCAAGAGATCCATCATTGAGGCTTAATTTCATGGTGCTACTATATAGGAGTCAATCTTAGCTGTCAATTAAAAAATGATTTCTTAAAAGCGATCGAACTTCTTTATCTCCAGGGAATGGATCTAAGTTCTTCATCAGTCATCGGAGGCAGTATTGCCTCTCCCTCCTCAGTCCTGTGACCTTTTGTATCGTGGACACTGAATCCCAAACCGATCACTCTCCCAGTTCGTTCATCCATTTTTCCGCGTATGGAACAAGAGCCATAACCGCCATTTTTATTGAGAGCAACCATTTTCAATCCGAACAGGGGTTTGCCTCCATGACGGTCAATAACTCTTTGGCAAACATACCGGCATGCTTCCTGAGGAGAAAATCCCTCCCGCATTTTCTCAACGGCCAAAAAACTGGCACACACTTTGATCGCTTCGGCTCCATGACCTGTCGCACCTGCGGCTCCGATGTCATTGTCCACATATAATCCGGCCCCGATGATGGGGGAATCGCCCACGCGCCCGACGATTTTGAAATGATGACCGACCGTACTCGTCACTCCAGCAATATCACCTTTGCTATCAAGCGCGAGCACGTTTATGGTTCCTCCCTCTTCAGGTTTATGGGTGTTTTTCGGGGGCAAATAGTAGTCTCTCTTGCTCAAGGTCTCCTTCCATTCCACCCAATGCTGGCGCGCCTCTTCGGTCAAAAGATCTTCTTCTTTGAATCCATGCATCTTGGCAAATTTGAGCGCTCCTTTGCCGACGAGAATCAAATGGTCGGTCCGTTCCATGACCAAACGGGCCACAGAACAGGGCGTCTTGATGTTTTCCAGCGCAGCGACGGCCCCAGCGTTATTTTGATCTGCACCATTCATCACGGAGGCATCGAGTTGGAGGAATCCTTCTTCATTGGGATCTCCCCCATAGCCAACGGTTGAATCGCGTGGGTCCATTTCAGAAACATTCGTGGCTTTTTCCGCAGCATCTATGGGAGTCCCGCCTTTTTGCAATATTTCCCAAGCTGTGGTTGTGATTTTTTCTTTAACTGCGGGATTCGTCTTGCTGGTCACTATAAGAGGACGGCTCGTTTTGCTCCGACCTTTCCTGCTTTCTGGCTTCCCTCTTCCGAGGATAGGGAGAATGGCTCCGGTTTTCATCAAGCTCGAAACAAAATTTCTTCTTGTCATTTTCTCTCTTATCATCTTCCCTCCTTCTGTCCTTCAAATCTTATAGAAGTTATCCTTTCAATTTATATGCCCTGTTTCTTTTCACGGGGAAATATAGAAATAGAGGCATCTACGGCTTTAAATTGTTCTGAGGCTCCTTCATTGAGTTTCATGGCGATAAATTTATAGAGAGTGTGTTTCCAGAACAGAATTATGCTCGTCTCCGGTATTGTAACAGATGCGAAGTTAGAGCTCCATGATCCACGTTCACCTGAGCGAAAAACTTAAGAACTCTTTGTGCACAGACTCTATTCTCTAAATGTGCTTGCAGGATTGGCCAGATTCCTCGGGTGCTAAATCGAGAGGACGCTTGCCCAGATACCATCCGGTAAACCGATTAAAATCTCTCTCGTAAATAATATTGGTATATCTTTTCTATATAATGTAATCTAAAATCACATAATGTCATCCAATATCGGCACAAAATATGAAGAGTGGAGGGAATATGAACAGCAAAAAGAAACCCCGGGATATATCCCGTCGGGAGTTTCTCGGCCGAAGCGCAGCGGGCGTGACTGCTCTGGGTTTTTCATCTGCGCTCCTGAACTCGCTGTTATTCCAAACAGGATGCAGAACCGGAGGGGGTGCGACGGATTTGATCGTTCCGGAAGATGTCCTCAAAAAGGCGGTGGAACTCCTGATGTCCAAAGGGGCCGACTTCGGCGAGGTGTTCGTGGAGCGCTCGGCATTCGGCACACTGATCAGTGATGATCGCAAGATCAACACGAGTACCCGTATCGAAAAAGGAGTGGGCATCCGCACTGTTAAGGAAGGAAAGACATATTACGCCTATACGGCCAGCTTCGAGCCAACCGAGGTTTACAGAACCGCACGGTTCGTAGCGGATGCAGCGGCCCAAGGACAAGCCGGGGAAACAGTACACGTTGTTAACATGACGCGCCAAACGTCCGATCTCTCTTTTCCTATCACTCCCCATCCTGATGAAGTGGCTGCGGACAGAAAAATCGAAATGCTCCGGGGTTTGACGGAGCGGGCCTGGTCGGCTGACGAGAGGGTGAACCAGGTGACCCAGTACTTCCAGGAGATCATGCGTCAGATCAACATCGCCACATCGTCCGGAAAGATCATCAACCAGCTGGTCGGACGGACCGTGTTTTATGCGTTGACCTACATGAAAGATAAAGACGGAAACCTACAGCAAGGGGCGGATTCCCGGGGAGCCTATGCGGGAATGGACTTTTTTACGGGAGACAACGCCCTTGAGGTCGTTGTGGACAAGTCCGCAGATCGAGCGAAGAAACTCCTGGAAGCCATAGACTCGCCCCGCGGGATGTTTCCGGTCGTTTTAGGGCCTGGAGGAACAGGCGTTCTTTTCCACGAATCCTGCGGTCACGGTATGGAGGCCGACCTGGTCTACAAAGGTTCCAATTACAAAGATCAGATCGGGAAACAGACAGCTGCCAAAGGGGTGACGCTGATCGATGACGGGACTCTCCCGGAATTGCCAGGGTCTTTTGCCTTCGATGATGAAGGAACACCATCCCAGCGGACCGTTCTGGTCAATGATGGGATCCAGGAGAATTACCTGTGTGATTTGATCTGGGCAGCCAAACTCGGGATCGAATCCACCGGTAGCGGAAGGAGGGAATCCTTCAGATATCCTCCGATCCCTCGGATGCGAAATACATTCATCGATGCCGGGAACGTTCCTCCGGAAGATATCATTGCCAACACCAAAAAAGGCATTTATGTCGCTCAGACCGGGGGCGGAGGTGAAGTGGATGTCATCACAGGGAATTTCATGATGGGCGTCGGGGAAGCATACCTGATCGAAAACGGAACAATCACCAGCCCGATCAAAGGCGCAACATTATCTGGGATGGGAGTCACTGCCA
>JASFEP010000073.1:0-13923 GCA_050124775.1 Candidatus Aminicenantota bacterium | reverse complement strand
ATTCCTTAGATCTCGACGGTTTCGTCGCTGAATTTTAGAATTTCTACATTTCTCAAGGAATCTTCACCGTCACGCCCTGTTTTGCTATCTGTCACCGTTGAGTCTCCGTTGTGTATCCTGATGAAATAGTCAGATCGCGGGCCGGTAAACACGGCCGTGTCTTTTCCCTTTCCACCATCGATCATGTCGTTCCCACCCCCTCCGGTGAAAACGTTATCTCCTGCGTTTCCGGTCAGCACATTGTCATAGGCATTTCCAACGAGATCGGCATTTTTGGTGCCCGTTAACGTCACGTTTACCAGATGCTGGGATTTATAGGTATAGGCCATCGATTCATCGAAATTCAGGGAAAAAGCTCCCTCGAAGTTTCCGGGCAGTTCTGGTGTGTATGTCAAATAAGGGGGAAAGAATTTCTGGATCAAAGCGTAACCGGCAGGGTCGTGCTCTTTCATCCGTATGCGGCTGCCTGCAAAATAACGGCCAAAATGTGATTGTCCCGCCGGCACATCCTCCGGAGAGATGTCTCTTCCTTCATACAGTTTTGGCCTTACTGTCCAGAGATCGTAGTAGTTGTCGATGAGGACTCCCACATACTCGTTGGGATGTTCATCGGGCTCATCCTCCGGCCAGGCTTGCCATCCTTTTTCCGCAGCCAAGTCATTGGCAGCGCGCATCTCTTTGACCATATCCGGTAGCACCTGTTTGACGCCATAATCGTGGACAAGATGCCATATCTCTTCGAAAGAAGCATCCCGCGTGACGTGGTTCATGTAGTCATCGTCTCCCTCGGCAGGGCACTCGTTGGCGCGAAGGTCCTGCATGCTGAGATCCGTGGCGCCTCTGAGCGGGCCTCGAAAGGCTTTGCGCAGGTCAGGCTCGGTGTTGAAAAAGACCATGGTGGCCTTCCGGTCTGCCATGGCATTGGCGATTGCAGACTTATCGTTTCCAAACTCGGAGCTAGGAAAATCCGTCAGGATAAACTCGAGGACATTCCTGCCTTTTTTGATCTGGTCGTCGGTCCATCCGCCCTGAGCCAGGATATGGATCGGCTTCCCATTGGGTGCATAGATCTTCGTGTATTTGACGAATACATCCCTGAAAACCTGGGGCACATTTTCGGGGATAGTGACGATGCCATCCGGTGAGCGAGATATGTCTATGTCAGGCAGCGTGACTCTCTCAGTTCGTATTGTTTCGCCTTCTGGAGTGTCACTCTTTTGTTTTCCGCACGATACGATTAGACAGAGTCCGATAATCAAAAATACCGTGGGCAATATCTTCATGATTCCTCCATTTTACTGTTTTCGACCGGCAATGGCTAAAACCGTTCTTTCTTTGCCGATTTAGGCAGACCCTCATGATATAATTCTTGATTACACAAATCCAGCAATAACTTGAGTATCCCCATAACCATGATGAACGGAGGATCGGGTGTCCCTAACGCTGATTTTGTTACCTGTTTGACATTCCGTTTTTCCCGATATATAAACCTGATGTATATAAGTCACCGAATTTAGACATTTGGTTTCCTTGGAAATACCATCAGGAGGCTAAATCGATGATGGAAGGAGGATCCGGATGGGATCTCAAGTAAATAAAAAAATGAAAGCAGGTAACAGCATCACGAGGAGAAAATTCCTCGATTATGCCGCATCATCAGCCATCGCTTTTACAATCGTCCCCCGGTATGTTTTGGGCGGGAAAAAGTATGTCGCCCCAAGCGATAAACTCAATATCGCTATCGTCGGAACCGGCGGCCAGGGAATCAATAATATGAAGGATCTTTTGCGCCAGCCGGACATCCAGATCTGTGCCGTATGTGACGTCAATGAAGAACTCGATTACAGCCAAACCTATTACGGCGGCACGGCCGGACGTTTGGCCGCCCTTAGAGTGCTGAAAGAGCATTATGAAAGTCAGCCGGATTCCAAGGGGACAAAAGTCTGTCCTGATTATGTCGATTTTCGGGATATGCTGGCGAAGGAGAAAGCGATCGATGCCGTTCTGATCGCAACCCCCGATCATATACATGCCGTTGCCGCTCTGGCCGCCATAGGGGCAAAAAAGCATGTGTTCTGTGAAAAGCCATTGACGCATTCCATATATGAAACCCGCGTCGTAACCGAAGCTGCACGAGCTGCCCAAGTGGCCACGCAAATGGGAAATCAGGGTCACTCGACAGAAGACATCCGTCTGATGGTCGAATGGATCAGGGACGGTGCCATCGGGACTGTTCGTGAAGTGCATGCCTGGACAAGAGCTGGAAAGGATTGCCCCATCGAACGGGTCAGTCGTCCGGAGGGTACACCTCCAGTCCCTCCAGGTCTTGACTGGCGGAGATGGGTAGGGCCTGTGGAATACCGGCCGTACCATCCGGAATATTTTCCCTACAACTGGCGCGGCTGGTGGGCATTCGGCAATGGCGCTTTGGGGGACATGGGCTGTCACAACATCGATGCCGCATTCTGGGCACTGGACCTCGGGTATCCGGAATCTGTAGAGGCGAGCACTGTCGGATTGAATGACGAGACTGTTCCTGTCGCCGCAATCGTCCGTTACACATTTCCCCAACGCGGCGATTTACCCCCAATCAAGCTGACTTGGTACGACGGGGGACTCGAACCTCCCCGGCCGGAAGAGCTCGAGCCAGAGCGGAGAATGGGAGAGGATGGACTTCTATTTGTGGGAGATAAGGGGAAAATACTCGCCGGGGGTTGGAGTGAAAGCCCCCGAATCATCCCGGAGACGAAGATGCAGGCCTACAAGCGGCCGCCCGAAACGATCCCCCGAGTCGAGGGCCACCGCAGAGATTGGATCGACGCTTGCAAAGGAGGAAAGCCGGCCAGTGCAAATTTTGACTTCGGAGGTCCATTGACTGAATTGGTTCTGCTCGGCACTGTGGCAATGCGTACGCAAAAGAAACTCTACTGGGATGGACCGAACATGAAGGCCACGAACGCGCCGGAAGCGGATGAGTACATCCGCCCTGAATATCACAACGGCTGGACGCTTGGCTAGATAGATTTAAAGATCATTTTAAAAAGAGGATGGGAGCGTTCGATCTTCTTACCAATACAAATATCAGTTCGATCCTAGTCAAGGTAAGGAGGACATTATAAAGAGCAGAGGATTTTTGTCGCAGTTATTTACCTTATGTTGATACTCGTATCATTTTCGTTTGCTTAATAAACCGTCAATGAGACGAAGAGGGTCCCGGATCGGGGAAAATCGCCCTGGCCGGCTTATAATGAGGAGATTTTGATCGTGAGGAAACAGATTCTTACAATTTTTGGCTTAGTCTTTTTCGTTGGTCTATTTTTTTTGGATTGCACAGAAGAGAAAGGCAGGAGAGCCGCATCAAAAAGCGAGAATTATGAAGATCTCCTCAGCCTTTTTGAGGAGTTTCGTGCGTTTCAAAATCAAGGGAATTCGATGGGGGAGTCGGGTGATATAGGCGAAGCCATGGATAAGAAATACCGCGATCTCGGAAAATACCAGAGCCGTTTGGCTGCGATCGATCCCAGTGGCTGGTCGGTTGCCGAGCAGATCGACTACCACCTTGTCCGAGCAGAGATGAACGGGCTCGACTTCGAGCTCCGTATCCTCCGCCCCTGGGAGCGTGACCCCGCTTTTTATGGAGGCAGAAGGGGAGGACTGGAGAGACTTCCAAGACTGCCTCTCGAAGAAGCTCGCATTGCCGAGTTTAGATCGAGACTGCAAGCCATCCCGGAGTCTTATGAGCAGGCAAAGAAAAATCTCGGCGGGGGGGATCTGTCCAAGATATCGGGTGATCTTGCGATGTTTACCATCCATTATCTGGATAAAAAACGCGATTCCCTCCCAAACTTTATAACACAATTGGAGAGGCACCATCCTGATCTTGTCGGCGATGCGAAAAAGGCCCAGGCCGCAATCGACCACTACCTCAATTGGTTGAAGGAAAACCGGGCCGAAATGAAAGCGCTAGCAGGAGTGGGAATCGCAAACTACAACTGGCTCCTTAAAAACGTCTATCTTTTTCCCTATACCTGGGAAGAATGCCGACAAATCGTAGAGCAGGAAGATAATCGAGTGATAACATTTCTTAGGCTCGAAGAAAACAGAAACCGTGATGTTCCCCCTCTCGAACCAGTGGCATCCCAGGAGGAATATCGACAGAGCGTCCGGGACGCCCTCGTTCACATCATGACATTCATCCAAGATGAAGAAATATTCACTCTTCATGATTATCTTGTTATCGATGAATATCTCCAAGACCGATTGCGATCGACTGACAAACCCTGGCCGGAGAAACATGACTATTTTTTCAATTTTTCGCACCGTGAGCCCGTAATGGAGGAAACTCACGAAATGGTCGGCCACCACTTCGATCTCCTGAGGGTGCAACGAGACAACCGGCCGATCCGTGGAGCCAGGGAACATGAAGGCCCTTATGATATTGCGTGCGGCCGGCTGGAAGGGTGGGCGTTCGCTCTCGAAGAACTCATGATGCATGCGGGGTATCTCGACGATCGGTCGCCACACGGAAGGGCCATTACCTATGAGCAGGCGGCTTTTCGTACAGTCCGCGCGCTTTCGGATTTGTATATGCACAGGGGAGATTGGAGCTTAAAAGATGCAATGGACTTTTGTGTGGCAAACGCCCCGCACGGAGAGCTGCTTGAAGACAGTCCTCATTTGTGGCATGAAATGCAAACCACGTTGGTCCATGTAGGCTGGCATATGCAAATGGTCGTCGGCAAGGTTCATTTTATGAAACTGTTCAGGGATAGATCCAAACAACTTGGAGATGACTTCAACCTCAAAGAATTCTTGGACGAGTTCCTCGAGTCGGGTGTGATACCTGTGTCGCTGATCCGGTGGGAGATGACCGGCTATGAAGATGAGATTCAGAGGCTGTGGGGGAATTGATTATTTATTCGAGAATTTTGAATTGACCCAAGACATTTCTTTTTTATACTATTGCTAACAGAACACCCCGGGTGGTAGAGATTAAACTGAATCGAGGCTGAAACAATGCCGAAAAGAAGGAGGAAAATCCATGTCTCGACCGATCACTTTGTTTACGGGACAGTGGGCGGATCTATCCTTAGAAACCCTTGCTGAAAAAGCGAGCGCATGGGGATTCGACGGTTTGGAGCTGGCTTGCTGGGGAGACCATTTTGAAGTCGATAGAGCCCTTGCGGATGGGGGGTATGTCAAGGAAAAACGCGAACTTCTCGAAAAATACGGCCTTGAATGTTTTGCCATCAGCAGTCATCTGGTGGGTCAATGCATCTGCGATCCTATCGATTCGCGCCATAAATCCATACTTCCGGAAGAACTCTGGGGAGAAGGGGACCCGGAAGGCGTGCGCCAGCGTTGCGCGGAAGAGATGAAGAGGACGGCTGCGGCGGCTAAACTTTTCGGTGTGGATCGGGTGAATGGATTCACCGGAAGCAGTGTATGGCATAAGCTGTATTTCTTTCCTCCCACGAGTCAGGAAGATATCGATGTCGGGTATAAGGATTTTGCCGGACGCTGGCTGCCCATTTTGGAGGTATTCAAGACAGAGGGAGTCAAGTTCGGACTGGAAGTTCATCCCACGGAGATCGCCTACGATATTATCACTGCACGGCGGACATTGGATGCTATCAGGAATCATCCGAACTTTGGGTTCAATTTCGATCCCAGTCATTTCGTCCATCAATTTATCGATCCTGTCAACTTTCTCGAAGAATTCAAAGACCGGATCTTCCACGTCCATGTGAAAGATTCACGGGTTCAGCTGACGGGACACAACAGCATTCTCTCATCTCATTTGGACTTCGGTGATCCAAGGAGGGGATGGGACTTCGTTTCTCCAGGGAGGGGAGATGTCAAATGGGACCCTATCATCCGGGCACTCAACCGAATCGGCTATCAGGGACCGCTTTCTATCGAGTGGGAAGACTCGGGTATGGACCGTGAGTACGGGGCTCGCGAGGCGTTAGAGATGATCCGGAAGATGGACTTTGCGCCGTCGACTGTGGCTTTTGATGCGGCTTTTTCCGAGGAGTGATACATCTGAATTGTTCATAAATGAAACCGCTGATTCGACTTTTGCGGATGGGTGGTGTGAATGGGCCGTTGACTGTTTAATAATTAAGGTCATTCAGGCGAAAGTTATTGAAGGAGGGACAACATGAGCGAGAAGACCGGATTCACGACCATGTCGGGAAAAAAAGCCGGAGAAAAAATTCCAGAGATCGGTGTCGGAATGCTGGGCTATGCCTTTATGGGAAAAGCTCATTCCAATGCCTTCAAAACCATTCCTTACATGATCTATCCGCCCCCCGCCATTCCCAAGCTGGTCGGAATCTGCGGCCGTGATAAAAAAAAAGTTCGCGAGGCCGCTCTGCGCTATGGTTATGATAGCTATTATACGGATTGGCGGGAGATGCTCGACAACGACACAATCGAGCTCTTCGATAACGGCGGACCCAACGATGTCCATCTGGAGCCATGCATAACCGCACTCAAAGCGGGAAAGCACGTCATCTGTGAAAAACCCCTGGCACGCAATGCACAAGAGGCGAAGGAAATGCTGGATGCAGCCAAAGACACCAAGGTAAAACATATGGTGGCTTTTAATTACCGTTTCGTGCCCGCTATATGCCAGGCGAAAAAACTGATCGAAAGCGGAGCCTTGGGTAGGATTTATCATTATCGGGCCCAATATCTCCAGGAGTGGATCATGCCTCACTACGGAACCGCCCGATTATGGCGCTTGGATAAAGAATCGGCCGGGAGCGGGGCCTTGGGCGACCTGGGAGCGCATATTATCGACCTGGGGCGTTTTCTGGTGGGAGAGATGAAGAGTGTGAGCGCCATGACCCGGACATTCATCGAGGAACGTCCGCTTCCGGAGGGTGGGGGCTCGGGCAAAGTGGATGTGGACGATGCATTCGTAGCCACAGTCGAATTCGAAAGCGGGGCTATCGGTACTCTGGAAGCCACGCGCTTTGCCGGTGGAAGGAAGAATCATCAGGTCCTGGAGATCAACGGAGAAAAGGGATCCCTCGTCTTCGACCTAGAGAGGCTGAATGAGTTGCAGACCTTTTGGGTAGGAGAGGAACCCAAAGAAACGCAAGGATTTCACGATGTTTTGATCTCCGAGGCCTACCATCCCTGGTGGGAGAACTGGTGGCCTCACGGTCACATCATCGGATGGGAACACAGTTTTGTCCATGAACTTGCGCATCTATTGGACTGTGTCGTGAATGATAAAGATGTGGCTCCGGCAGGCGCCACGTTCGAGGACGGTTATTGCGCAGCCGTCATCTGTGATGCCATCCTGGAATCCGCGGAAAAAAGGATTCATGTGGACATCAAATATTAGGGGGAAAAATGGAAGATCGTATGGCAAACCGTATGGAAGACGAACAAACGAATGGACCAACGAAGTGGCTTTTCTGGACGTGTTTCATCGCCCTGATCGCGACTTCCTTCGGTTTTATCATCAGGGCGCAGATCATCGGTGATCTGGGTGTGCATTTCAATCTGAGTGAAACTCAGAAGGGCGAGATCCTCGGTGTAGGATTGTGGCCCTTCGCCCTTAGCATCATCCTCTTCAGCCTGGTTATCGATAAAATCGGCTACGGGAGATCATTGGCTTTTGCTTTTGTCTGCCATATCCTATCGGCGGTCATTACGATTTTTGCGACGGGATATCAGATGTTATACTGGGGCACTTTTATTCTTGCCCTGGGGAACGGCACTGTGGAAGCGGTTATAAATCCGGTCGTGGCCACTGTCTATCCCAGAGAAAAGACGAAATGGTTGAATATTCTCCATGCAGGTTGGCCCGGAGGCCTGGTTCTGGGAGGACTCCTGGCTCTGGTCATGGGCCCGGGCGCGGATTGGAGATGGAAGGTCGGCTTGATCTTCATACCCGCAGCGATCTATGGGTTCATGATGCTCCGCGCCAGGTTTCCCGTTCAAGAGCGCGTGAAGGCCGGCGTTCCCTATAAAGTGATGCTTCAGGAAATGGGAATAATTGGTGCAACGATCGTCGTAGCCATCATGACCGCCGAGATCGGCCGTATATTCGACTGGACGCTCACCGTGAAGGTCGTTGTTGCGGCTGTTCTCATCGTCGTCTATGGTCTCTATGTGCGGTCGCTAGGCCGTCCCTTGTTCATCCTGCTGTTGTTGATAATGCTTCCTCTCGCGACAACGGAACTGGGAACCGACAGCTGGATCACTGAGCTTGTTACCCCTGTGATGAGGGATTTAGGACTTCAGGCCGGTTGGATCCTGGTTTACACGGCCTTGATCATGATGATCCTGCGTTTTCTTGCGGGCCCGATCGTGCACAGGCTTTCGCCCCTGGGACTGTTAGCCGTATGCAGTGCGATTGCGATCGTAGGACTCGTGACTCTATCCAGGGCTACAGGTATTTTGATATTCGTGGCCGCGACAATCTACGCATTGGGGAAAACATTCTTCTGGCCGACGATGCTGGGGGTCGCTGCCGAACGTTTCCCGAAGGGGGGAGCACTGACACTCAATGCGATCGGCGGCATGGGGATGCTGAGCGTCGGGGTCATCGGGGCTGTGTTCTTGGGGAACATCCAGGACAGACAGATCGATCGAGAATTGTACCGGCAAGATCCTGTGGTGCATGCAAAGGTCGTAACTGAGGAAAAATCAAGTGTATTCGGAAGATACCAGCCGCTCGACCGCGACAAAGTCGCTGGGCTCGATAGGGAAGAAAAGGTGATGGTGGAAACGATCAAAACGTCTGCCAAAAAGAATGCACTTTTGACGGTTGCCATTTTCCCGGCCATTATGTTTGTCTGCTATCTCGCTCTCATCCTGTATTTTAGAGCGAAAGGAGGCTATAGGGCGGAGGAGCTGACCGTTCAGCGCGAATGATTTTTGTATTTTATGTATACTTTAGAACACACCCGATTGAAATTATGCTAGGGAGTCCCAGTGTCCGAATGGGAATACAGGATTCCTGTTCATTGTGTTTTTTCTGTCCCGAAGAATGATAAGACCTTGGGTATCCGGATTCTGTGCGCAATAGTCTTCGATCTCCTCAAGAGTCATCACCATAAAAGCCGTGGATAGGGCATCACTCACCGCCCCTTCAGGGGCTGAGGCCCACGCCGCAAGCCGGCCTTCAATCCGCTTTCCTGTTCGGGGATCGTAAATATGATGGCCTTTCTGCACGCCCGATCCGCTTAAGGCTCTGTGTTTTAAATGTACGAGCTTCAATATCTGACTTGTTTGTATTGGGTCGCTGACTGTGACCGGCCATCCCTTTTCCCCCGGAGGTTCGGCGAGCGCCAGGGCCGAGCTTCGCCCACCGTGAATGAGCACAGATTTAATGTCCCATTCGGCGAAGAGCTTGGCCATCTGATCGATGGCATATCCCTTGCCGAAGCCTCCCAAGTCGAGATGTATGGAGTCGGCTGACAGCTTGACACTGAAATCGGTATCATCGAACTCAAGGCTGTGAATCCCGCCGTTTTTTCCGAACGTGATATCGAATGCGCCTTGCGTCCGGCGGGTTAATTCTGCACATCTTTTCAAACACTCAAAGGCATCCAATCCAATTCGGATGGATTGGTTTCGACGCAAGTTATTGATGCGATTGATGTCACTGTTCGCGATAAACCGGCTGAGCTCCTGCTCGAGCCGGTCAAGCAAGCGAAAGGCCTCTCGAGCCGCCTGCTCCCCATAAGCGGGATCTTCATGAATGATGAACACCTCGAAAATAGTTGCCATGCTCTTATGGGATAGCCGGTAGGCATCATGAGGGATTTTTCCGCAAAAGCGGATCAAAGGGATTTCGCCAGTGCGGCTCGTTATTTTTTTACGGACTGGATCAATCTTCATCGAGGTTTGCTCGGCTCTGTATGTATAGATCCATAAGGTCTTTGGTGACATATCCGCGAATTTCAACCTGCGGGCGCAATTCAGTGGTGGCCTGAAATAAAGGGACATAGAGATTCTTTTTGCCTGGGGGAGGCCACTCGTACAGTTTTTTGAGCAGTTCGGACTCTACGCTCGGCGAAGCGATGATGAGCTCTGCAGCCGGCTGGTTAAAATTGACTTCATTCCACCATCCCGTATTGGGAAAGGAGCGTAAATACCAGGGGAGGGGCCAGTAATCATCACCCGGGCATATGACCTCTATGACCATGTTTTTTCCTTTGGGATGTAGCTCTGCAATATCTGTTATCCTCTGTGTGATAGCAAAAATATCTTCACTGGTGTGGGCATAAACATACGGATTGGATGGATCGGAGGGATATTTGAAATTCAGGAAATATGATTGCACACAAAGGGAACTCACTCCCAGGATGAGGAAAAGAATAACTAGAGGTCTTAATAGAGTGTTCATCCTGATCTTCAAGAGCGAGCTCGCTCCCAATGCCGCCAAAAGTATCATTCCGTTATAGAATCCCAGCAGGCTCCAGGGTGTTTTGTAAGGAATCAGAGAATAGATAAACGCAAGGATCGCCGTATAAAATGCGATAAATTGGAGCAAATTCTGATTGCTTCGAACATGCCTGTTCCGCACGAGCGCGGCAGCTATCCCGATTACGGATAAGATAATGATGAATAATTCGTTCCAGAAGGGCAGTGCGGCCTGTTTGGATCCTATGAGGAGTTTAAAGTAATAGAACCAAGGATGGAGATGCCAGCTGTTTTGGACAGCTCTTCGGAAGTAGGTCTTGTATGCAAGAAAAGAGTCGAGAACTCCCCTGGGATGGGTGAAAAATGAAGAATAGAACAAGGCCGAGACCAGACATGCTGTGGCAAAAACGATCAGAATGTGCCAGGGATTTATTTTGAATCTTGGATCGATGGTTTTGATCTTTCGCAGCTTCCGCAGAGCTCCAGCAAGACAGAGTGCCAGGATCATTGCGCATATAGCGATGATGCTGGTTTCTTTGGTGGCATGCATCAGTCCAAGGAAGACGCCCGCAATAACAGCCCACAAAGGATTCCTGCTTTTCGCATATCGGTATCCTGCAACGATCGCACCAAAACTGAAAGATACAAGCAACATTTCCTGGATATAGTACCGGCTGTAATAGACCATGGCGGGAGATGTGGCGAGAAACAAGCCTGCAAAGAAAAGGATGGGACGGCTCAGTCCGGTTTTTAGCAGGAACAAAGCCAGAATCAGAAACATCCCGAAGAAGACCGGCACGCTCCGCAATATTTGTTCGTCGAGCTCAGTCAATGCTTCTGCCGAAGCGATCCAGGCAGGGATCAACGTGAAATAGTTAAGTGTAGGGCCGTGGTATTCATGGGGATCGTACCGATATCGGTTTTCCTCGAGCAGAGCGCCGAATTTGATGGCGTGAACGGCCTCATCCGTGTGCATGGGGCGCAAAGACAATTTTGGCAGGCGCAGGGCTAAACCTATGAGTATCGCAGCCACACACAGGAAGTAAAAATTACTGTGTCTTTTTTTGAGAAGGTCGACCGTAAACCTCCGTCTCGATCCAGTGGTTTAAGTCATTGCTGGTGTTTCCGTTGGTGTACAGGCGGATATAACGCGCCTCCACCCCTTTGGCATCTATGAGTTTTCCCTCTGCGGTCTCGACATAGTGGAGATGGTCGCCCATCCCCAGACCGGAGGAATTATCATGGTCGTTGTTGAACAAAACATTCACGTTCTTGAGGAAATCGGGGTCGTTGGCGGTCCAGACGACGACGTCAAAATACACACGCGCCTGTTTGTGGTAATGCCACATGACGATCGCATAGATCTCGTGCATCGTTCCAAGGTCGATAGTCACATGTTGCTTGAACGGTCCCAGTTCGACGAAGCTTCCGTCCATTCCCTCTTTGTCGCCGTCGGTGATCATGGCGATCTCTCCGATGATGGGTTCCTCATCCGTGCTCGCCACAGGCCTACCGAGGGCCACATTGCGCGTACCTTCAGGGGCTAAAAAGGGAGGTCGTGGTTTCCCCAGGGGCTTTTCGAGCCTATCGACTTCAAAATTCTGGGGCGTCCCGATGAATAGGGGTTGAGGCAATTTGATCTCTATCGGTTTTAATTCTTCCGAAGGCGACTGATCTGTCGACGAGCCCGCAAAAACCGCAATAGCCACAAATACTGCGGTGCCCGCAAAAATGAACGTTGGTAAAGGTTTAAGCTTCAGCATTATCTCTTTCTCTCTCTTATGATGAGACCATCCTGCTCGGTGAGATCGATCTTCATGTCGCACGCAGCTTATGGAAAAATCGATCCAATCCGATGATATGCCCCGTCGGGAATAAAAGCAACACAAAAAGTGCAGTCATCTCGATCAGATTCTTGTTCACCATAAGGTAGTTACCTTCAGAAGGAATGGCATAGTAGAGGCCGATGAAGGGAGGTGTGGAAAAATAATAGAGCAGGATGAGGACCATTCCTGCAACTGTGGCGATCCGTGAAAAACATCCCAGCATCAGGCCCGCGCCGATAAGAATAAGACCCCATGTATTGAGGGCATCCACAACGGAAAGAACGGATGGATTGGCTGCGATCGCTTTATACAATCCTGCAAAGATCCATTTGGACTCGAGTAAAAAATTGGCGGCAGACCATTGGGGATCGATCAGTTTGGAGAGTCCCTCATAAAGGAAATGCCATCCGATCATCACACGGAGAAGAACGAGGGCGAATACCTGCCATCCGGAATACCTTATCTCGGCTCTCATGCGCGGAATTCCTCGGGATCGAAATCGAGCCGTGTGGCGCTCTCGACAGCTTCGTTGACCTTGAGTACGGTGACCGCCGTCTTATAGCCCACGTCGTGAGGGCAGTTCAATGTCTCGATTCCCCGTATGGCATTGAAGAAATTTTCCAGGTGAGGCATGTGGTAAGGATCGGTAAAGGTGACCGGAATATCGTGCCTGTCCGGACCGATTGTCTCCCGCACATCCAGAGCGGCGCCCCATGTAGTTCGAGGAGTGACTTTTGCCGGCGCACTCAGATAGCCGAGGGAGACCCATTTGTCCCATTGGGGAGCAGTAGGCTCCCTGTAGACACCTCCTCTATTGGCCGATTCGGATATATGGAGGGTCCCCTGATCTCCCAAGAAATTTTCAAAATAGCCTTCGCTACTGTTGGTTGTCAGTGTCTGATAATTCGCCCTCACAATGCCCTGCTGGGTCTCGTACTCGTATATGGCGATGACCGTGTCGTACCACTCGTGCGTGTCTTTGCTGTAATAATCCGTACCCCCGCTAGCCAGCACAGACTTGGGCTGTGCTTCCAGAAACCAGTTGAAAATATCGATCTGGTGGGATCCGAGGTCTACGATAGGACCCCCGCCCATTCCCTTGTACCAGCGCCAGTTCCGGAACTGATGCATGGATTCATATCCGTATTTATTTAAAATGGCGGTATCGATGATGTGTTTTTTGGGCCATCCGATATCGGGCTGTACGGCCCTGTTCCACTGTCCGTTCACAGCCGTGATACGGCCCAGGATGCCGGCCCCTTTGATAAGATTGTTGTAACAGTGCAGATACCTGGGATTGCTACGGCGCTGGTGTCCGATCTGGAGGATTTTTCCTGTCTCCTTTGCGGCCTCGACCATTTTTCTGGCACCCTCGAGTGTATGGGACATCTCTTTCTCACAGTAGACATGGAGGCCTGCCTCAAGGCATGCCACCGTATGGTCAGCGTGCCAAAAATCGGGGGTGGCTATGACGACGGCATCCAAGTCGTGTTCTTTGGATAGCATGTCCCTGTAATCTATGTATGTGTTCACATCATGTTTGTATTTTTTAAGAACCTGGGCAGCCCGCCTCTGATTGTAGGACTCCCAGATATCGCAGACGGCTTTGAACCGCAAGCCAGGGATTTTCAGACAGGCATTGAGCAGAATATAACCCTGTTCACCCGTTCCGAGAAAGGCCACATGAATGTCCGAAGTATCCTTG
>JASFEP010000072.1:0-13938 GCA_050124775.1 Candidatus Aminicenantota bacterium | reverse complement strand
TTCGATTATAAGAAAGCCGTGATCGCACAAAAGCGCCTGTCTTCCAGATTGGATCTCACCTGGGAGGAGCGTGAAGTCCAGCTGGTGGCCGGAGTGGACTCCAGCTATACTGATGAGGGACGTGCAATAGGAGTTGTCGTTGTCGTTTACAAAATGCCGGAGTTTGTGATCGTAGAGGTCGCTAAAGAGATAGGTAAGGTCCCCATTCCCTATGTGCCCGGATTCCTGAATTATCGAGAAGGGCCTGTTTTTTTTAAAGTTTTCCGCAAAATGCACACAAAACCCGATGTGACACTTTTTGATGGCAATGGGATCGCTCATCCCAGGAGGATGGGGTTGGCATCCCATGTGGGAGTGGTCCTGAATATCAGCACGATAGGATGCGCAAAAAACTCGTTTTATCCCTTTCATTCCCCTGGAGAAGAAAGGGGGGATTATTCGGTGCTGAAAAATACCGATAACGAAAAAGTCGGGTATTGTTTGCGCACCCGCACAGGGGTTAAACCGGTTTTTGTCTCCCCTGGCCACAAAGTTGATTTTCGGGTCTCGCGAGAACTTGTGCTCGAATTTTCCAAATACAGGATACCTGAACCCCTGCGCATGGCTCATCACCTCGCATCACAGCTCTTTCATTGGATGTGAAACCTCTTACGTCTTTAAAAAGCGGGTGAGAGATGTAATACTTCCCAGGAAGCCGATGATTCCTCCCTCTGCTACGATCGTGATGGATTGGGATAAGGAGAGGTATCGAAAATTGAGCAGCTCGTTCAAAACTCCGAGCCTAGATCCTAAATAGATAGGTATCGAATTTATCAACAGGAGAAGGAGGAAGAGAGAGATCAATCCTCCAAAAACACCCAGGCTGATTCCTTCAAGAAGGAACGGTACTCTAATAAATGTGTTTGTCGCTCCCACAAGACGGAGAATCTCTATTTCGTCCTTTCTAGCGAAGACGTTCAGTTTTATCACATTAGAGATGATAAAAAAGGATGCCAGGACCAGTATTCCCCCGAGAAAAAAACCGACCGCTTTGGCAAGTTTGGAGAAAGAATTCACACGGTCGACCCATTCCTGATTGAATTGTATATCGTCGACTCCCGGCATGTCTTCGACTCGAGTGATGAGTCCCGATGCCTCTCTAAAAGAGATGGTTTTCTCCTTGAATGTTGCTTCGATAGAGGGGGGGAACGGATTGATTTCAATATTTTCGATGATCCCCTGAAGTTCGGGAAATTTTTCTATGAATCTTACCTCAGCCTGCTCTGCGCTCACGAATGTCGTTTCCAGAACGAGCGGAGATCGTTCGAGCTCTTCTTCGATGGCTTTGAGATGTTCTTCTGAAATATTCTTATCTAAAAAGAAAACAGCCGCCATGTTGTTGGAAATTTGTTCAGCCACATGTTCGAGGTTGTTGGCGAGGGCTAGAAAGACTCCCACTATGAGGAAAGTCAGGCAGATGATGGTAATGGAGAAAATATTACGCACCCTGTATTGCCAGATGTTGTTGGCGGTCTCTGTCAGAAAGTACTTGAGTTTTTGAAAAATTAGAGTGTTTCCTTTCTCAATAATTTTCCCTTATACAAGAACAGGATCTTTTGACCGAAATTTCGGATCAACTCTCTGTCATGTGTGCAAATAAGAACCGTCGCCCCTTTTTTGTTGATCTCCTTGAACAAACTCATGATCTCGAAGGCCAATTCGGTATCAAGATTTCCTGTGGGCTCATCCGCCAAGATGATTTTGGGGCTGTTGACAACTGCACGCGCGATGGCCACTCGCTGCTGTTCCCCGTAGGAGAGATGCGCCGGGTATTCCCACATTTTATTGTGCAGGTTGACCATCCTTAAGGCATTGAAGACCCGCCGCCTGATCTCTTTTCTTGGTATTCCCAGCACTTGAAGGACAATAGCTACATTTTCGAATACCTTTTTGTGGAAAACCAGCCGAAAATCTTGGAAGACGATCCCCATGTGTCGTCTCAGCTGATAGATCTTGTGGTCAGTGATCTTGAGGATATTCCTATTGTCGATGACGATCTGTCCCTCGGTGGGAAAGATCTGACGATACATGATTTTGAGCAAAGTGGTCTTTCCGGACCCGCTCGGTCCCGTGATGAAGCAGAAATCCCCTTTATCAACGCGAAAAGTGATATCCGAAAGAGCCCATTGCGCTTTTTGGTATTGCTTCCAGATGTGGTAGAGCTCGATCATATCCGACTATTCGATCCGTTCATCCTGTTCAAGCCGTGTTGCCCTTTCCTTTAGTAGACACAGCCGGTCTTAAATTAAACGGAAGGGGTAAGAATTATAACACAACGATTTTCCCTTTCAAAGCCAGAGTGGTGGAACTGTTTCTGTTCCGGAAAGATTTTGCGCGCCACCCCCCAGCCATCGAATTATTCAAAGGAAATCCCTTCAATTTATTATAGGCGTCTACGGATCTGCGTACACTTAACTGTCATCTGCTACCAGGGCCTCGACTTAAGAGTGCCATACATCTTAGTTTCTCCCTTGCTCAGGCAGTCCTCAAGGATCGCATTCGGTGGATTCTCCCCATGGCGATGCGTGAAGGCTGGGTTAGATTGGATCGAGATCTTCCTTTATGTCGCTCAAACCAGCCCCCCACTCTGATAGCTATTTCTTGGAGAAGAACTGGAGAATAAGATTAAAAAAGGAAGCCAGAGCAAATTGAAGCTGCGATTATATGAATAGGTACATTAACCAGCCAAATAGGAGAGCTCCGATGACCATGATGATAAACAGGGAAAGACCGTATTTGATTTGAGCCTTTCGCTCATCCCTTCTAATGAGGGCCAGTACGATACAGACAAAGAGTGCGTACAAGATCATCGATAGAATGTGGCTTTTCAGTATCATTTCTTTTTTCCCGAGGCTATGTCAAAAGCATCCAAGGCAACGAGATAATTCAAAAGCCCTGCACCGGCGATGTATGCCGTTCCGAATTCGAATGTTACGGCTTTGATATTTCCAAGACCGATGGGGATGATTTTGGAAAAGAAATAGAGCGTCCCGATCCCGAGATCAGAAAAAAAAGCGAGTATGGTCAAAGGATTTTCTGTCTGGAATGAGTAGATCTTTCCCCCTATGAGAAGGCCGAGAACAGACATCGCAGAGATACAGAGAAAAAAGACCAGACCCCGGCTGAATTTTTTCAAAAGGACGTGTCCCAGGCCTGGAACGAGCCAGCCCAAAACAAGACTGAGAATGGCTTTAATTTTCATTTGAGAGAAAGATAATAAAGGAAACCACGGGAAAATGCAAGATGTGTGCGATCCATCCCATACATACACGAGCTGCTATGCGATGGAGAGGTCCGTGATGGCGATAAGTGATTGCAAGTGCAGGTTCGATTCATTATAATAGTGTCCCGTTTGAAAAGTGTGGTGAGCGATTTGACCGGGGAAGTAAGAGAAAGGAAATAAAAGGAGTCACCATGGATCTATCAAATATCGAGAACATCTTGAAATTTGCGATTTCCAAGGAAGAGGCAGCCATCGCTGTTTATGGAAAAATGAGTGAGAAAACAAAAGTTCCTGGCCTGAAAGATTTAATGCTCGAGCTTCAAGAAGAGGAAAAGAATCACAAGAAACTTCTTGAGGGCATCAGCGGGCCGAAGCTGAAGGCTTTTGAAATAAAGGAAGTTCCCGACCTGAAAATTACAGATTACTTGGTAAAGGAATCCCCGTCAGAGGATATGACTTTCCAGGATCTTCTCATTTTTGCGGCAAAAAAGGAACAGGAGGCGGTTGATCTTTACTCCAATCTGGCAAGCAACATAGAGGATGAGGAGCTGAAAAAAATGTTCCAGTTCCTCGTTCAACAGGAAAAAACACATAAGCTTAAACTCGAAAAAGAATATGATGAACATGTCCTCGAGTGGGATTGATGGATCCGGTGAAAATCGACTTAAATTAAGGGAGAATTGTGATGGAAAAATGGGAATGTACAGCATGCGGTTTTATTTATGATCCAGAGAATGGTGACCCAAACAATGGGATAGCACCAGGAACAGCTTTTGAAGATCTTCCGGATGACTGGATCTGTCCACAGTGTGGAGTGGGCAAAGAGTTTTTTCAAAAAATGACCTGATCCCTCATACGGAATCCAAGCTGATGCGAGTTATCGTCATCGGAAATGGAATATCTGGCATTATCTTTGCCAAAACTTTGAGGGAACTCGATCAAAATGTGGCGATCGATGTTTATACCAAAGAGAAATATCATTATTATCCCCGTCCGAATCTGATCGAGTTCCTGGCCGAGCGCATCCCATTCGAGAGGCTATTTGCCTTTCCCGAAGATTGGTATACGAACCAAAATATCCGTATCCACCTTTCTAGGCCTGTCAGGAAGATCCTCCCCGGCGACCATGAGGTCGAACTCGATGAGGGGATCAGGGAAAGATATGATAAGCTCGTTGTCGCGACCGGTTCATTCTCCTTTGTTCCTCCCTTCCAGGGGACGGATAAAACGGGGATATTCACACTCTGGAACTTGGATGATGCTTACAGGATTTTGAAATATTTGAACGATCATCCGAATGTCGCGGTGATCGGAGGGGGGCTTTTGGGACTCGAAATGGCCCGGGCTCTTAAAACGCGAGGCGCGCAGGTGAGCGTAGTCGAGTTCTTCGACCGTCTTCTGCCACGTCAACTGGATAAACAAGGTGCATCCATCCTGAGACGTTATATCGAGAGGATGGGGATAAAAGTGAGAGTGGGCACAGCAACCGAGGAGTTTCTTGGGGATGATAAAATCCGAGGATTGAGATTCAAAGGCGGAGATGAATGGAAAGCGGATATGGTCCTTGTTGCAGCGGGAGCGAGGCCGAACATCTCCCTCGTTGAGGAAGCGGGATTGGAAACAGACCGCGGATTGGTCGTTAACGAATTTCTTCAGACAAACGATCCATCGATTTACGGCCTGGGCGACGTCGTTCAACACAAAGGAAAAATCTATGGGATCATCCCGGCGTGCTTTGAGCAGGCACGGTTGGCGGCGCACAACGTTTTCGGTGAGGAAAACAAGTACCAAGGAACGGTCCCTTCCAACACGCTCAAAGTCATGGGCGTTCATCTCTCATCTATAGGGTTGGTGAATCCCGAGGGAGAAGGGTACGAAGAGCACAGATACGAGCTAGAGGAAGAGGGGATTTACAAAAAAATCGTCCTTAAGGACGGGATCATTGTCGGCGCGATTTGGTTAGGTACCAAAGGAGGGGTAAACGACATCACGCGTCTAATCACAAAGAAGGCCAATGTGAGCCAATGGGGAAAATCCCTTCTGGACGAGAAGTTCGACTATTCTTTGATATGAAAAGATTCGTTTGTGTGTGTGTCTTTTTTTTCTTTGCGCTGTATGTGTCCGCTCAGACTGATCGACTCAATATCAATGGGTATCTTTCCGTTGAATATCTGGATGGTCAGAATGAGAGCGCGTATCCTTACGGAACCTTCCAAAATCCTAAGCTAGGGATCCTTTTATCAGGTCTACTTGCAGCCAAGGTGAATTATGTGGCCGAGGCCTCTCTCCAGCAGGATGCACGCGTCGAATTGAATCAGATTCTATTGGGATTCTCTGTGTCCAATGCTTTCAACTTTGACTTGGGCCTTTATATCGTCCCCTTTGGCAAGTATAACGAAAACAACCGTGCTCACCAGACATATCTTGTCGATCCTCCTATGAATGTGAGGTATTTTTATCCGACATTGTGGCGAGATATTGGCGTGCAGGTCTCGGGAACGATCGTTGGACTTCTTTATTCCGTTTATGTAGGCAATGGCCTTGCTGAGAACGACTGGCTCTATGAGGGGCAGCAGTTCAAGGACAACAACAGAGATAAGGGATTCGGCGGCAGGGCGGCATGGAATGTCGATCAGAAATTTGAAGTAGGCTATTCCTATTACAGAGGAAAATATGACGAAAACAATAGCCGGAGCCTGGTCCTCCAATGCTTCGATGCTTCGGTCGTCAGCCAGAATTACCAGCTGATAGGTGAATACACATGGGCTGACAACGAAAATCCCGCAGATTATGAAAACGGATCGGGCCGGGGTTATTTTGCGCTTTTAACTTTTAACATTCAAGGTCTTTGGCCGGTGGTGAGTTATCAGCACTTCGACTTTGAAGACCCCTTTCACGGGGAGGGTTTTCTCAGTCCGATCTTTCCCGGACTCGGAATATCCGAAGACAAAGAACGCTGGGCCTTGGGCCTGGTATACAATCTTTCCCAAACAGCATTCTTCAAGCTGGAATATCAGTTCAACAGAGAGAAAAGGGTTGAGAAAAAAAACGATATGCTGCTCGTCCAGGTCGCGGTGAGTTTTTGAGCTTGTGAATCGGTCAGACTTCTGTTAAAATTCAGTTTTTGCTGTTTGTTCCAGACAAATTAAAGAAACCTTTTTGAGGGATATTTATGGCAAATTGTGTGGTTCTAGGCTTGCAGTGGGGCGATGAAGGTAAGGGAAAGATCGTCGACCTTTTCACGCCGTCTTTTGATATCGTTGCCCGATCTCAAGGAGGACATAATGCCGGTCACACGGTTTACGTGAACGGTCAAAAAATTATTCTCCATCTCATCCCTTCTGGAATACTCCATCCAAATAAACTGTGTTTGGTCGGCAATGGTGTGGTGCTCGAGCCGAGAGCATTCCTCAAAGAGGTCACCGAGCTGCGAGAATTGGGTGTCGAGGTGGGCGAGAACATCATGATCAGCAAGAATGCCCACCTTATCTTGCCCTATCATTCTGAATGGGAAAAAGTGAACGAAAAGAGGCTGGGCAGTGAAAAGATCGGCACGACCATGAGAGGGATCGGTCCCGCATATGTGGATAAAATGGCCCGCTGTGGGATCAGGGTCGGAGACCTTCTGAATGAATCAGTGCTCAAGGCAAAAATCGAGCGGAATGTCGCAGAAAAAAACATTTTTTTGTCTCATTTTGGAGGGGAACCGATCGATCCAAAAAAAATCTTCGATGAGTACCTGAACTATGCTTCTGAGTTCGAATCCTATATCGAGGACGTTTCTGTTGTTCTGAATGAGCGGATAAAGTCCGGCCAATCCGTGCTTTTTGAAGGTGCTCAGGGAGCGCTGCTGGATGTCGATCACGGTACGTATCCTTTTGTGACCACATCCAATTCCACAGTCGGCGGAGTGTGTACGGGTTTGGGAATTAGTCCCGATAAAATCGATGCTGTCATCGGCATAGCCAAAGCCTATACGACGCGTGTGGGAGGGGGGGCCTTTCCTAGCGAGATCCATGACGAGAGAGGAGAATATATCCGCGAGAAAGGGCAGGAATTCGGAGCCACGACCGGGCGACCCCGCAGATGCGGATGGTTCGATGCCGTTGCCGTATCCTACGCATGCCGTCTGAACGGACTCACTTCCCTTGTTCTTACAAAATCGGATGTGTTGGATGGAATAGACGAGATCTTGGTCTGCGTGGGCTACAAGTACAAAGGCTCCATTCTGAAAAATTTTCCCACCGAAAGCTGGGTTCTCGACAAAGTGGAACCGCAGTATGAGACGCAGAAGGGATGGAAAGGCTCTGTCACGAAAAAAACGGAGATTCGAACGCTTCCCCAGGAATTCAAAGACTATGTCTCACGTATCGAGGACCTTACAGAGACACACGTATCCATCGTTTCAACGGGCGTGGAACGCCGCGAGACAATCTTCCTCGAAAGAGGACTCGGCGGAATAATAGACCTCGAGAAGGTCAGGGCTGAAATCAATTAGTCTTTTTTATCCTGTGGACGACAGTCCGAATAGAACTGCCATTCTCAAAGGATCGGCATCGTTGGACAGTACACTATAAATATGATAGGATAAGTACAGTCTTGACTCTTAGTGAACAAAATGTTAAATATATTTCTGCTTAATTTTAAAAACTTGCTCAAAGGGAGGGCATAGATGCCGGCACAAAAAAAAGCACAAAAAAAAGCACAAAAAACAGTGAAAAAAACAACAGCAAAGAAACCGACAAAAGCGGCAAAGAAAGTCGCAACAGCGAAGAAAAGCACGAAGAAGACAGTAGCGAAAAAGCCAGCCAAAGCTGCGCCGAAGAAAAAAGCTCCAACAAAAGCCCAGAAAGGGCTCAGTTATGAATGCAGCGTATGCGGTTTTCGGGTAATCGTCGATGAATTCTGCGGATGTGTAGAGGAGCATATATTACTTTGCTGCAATAAACCGATGAAAAAGAAGCGGTTCAAAAAAGCAGCCTGACAGATCGGACCTCAAAAGTCTATTAAAAGATTCGCATTTTTTGCAAAATGTTCAGATGTATCGATGGGATCGACTCTAATTGAGAACCGCATATTCGAGGCAAAGGCTTTTTTAACGAATCTTCCAATTTCTATTTCAATGGCATTGGATGAACAATTGTCGTACTATTTCGGTGGGTTTTGTGGAACTCCAAGATAAAAAGATTCTATGATTAGCGATATCCAAGTAATGATTGCAGGACATGCGGGGGATGGTGTGCTTTTCACCGGAAATGTCCTTGGGAAGATCCTGAAAAGGCAAGGATGGGAAGTTGTCACCTACAGAGATTTTCCGTCAAATATCAGAGGAGAGGCTACAAATTACACGATCCGTGCGAGCCTGGAAAAGATTACCAACAGGGGGGATTATATCGATGTACTCATGGCTTTCGATTGCGACGCGATCCTCAGGCACATCAGCTCTGTCGCTGCGAATGGTGTGGTTCTTTGTGAAGGAGGTCAAACGGAAAGCGTCCGGATTTCCCCAAGGAGAGGTCGCACTTTCCACAAATTTCCCATGAGAGAGCTTGCAACGCAAAACTTCAATAGCGAGATCTTCAAGAATACCATCCTTTTGGGGGGGCTGTGCTACATTCTGGACCTTGACTTGGATATCCTTAAAGATGTTTTGACCGAGGTCTTTATAACCAGAAAGGGACAAGAGATCGTCGATACGAACATCCGTGCCATGCAACTGGGCTGTGATGAAGCGGCGAAAATTGTCGCAAAGGAGGAGAAACACTCTCTTGTGAAGAGGCCCGATAAAGATCGGCTTTTTATCTCTGGCGATGAAGCGATTGCCCTTGGTGCTCTTGCTGCTGGATGCCGATTCTTTGCCGCTTATCCGATCTGTCCTGCCACTGAAATCTGGCAATGGCTTCTCAAGTATATACATGAATTTAACGGTTTGGTCATTCAAACAGAGGATGAAATCGCTGCCATAAACATGGCACTGGGCGCCGCTTATTCGGGTGTGAGAGCGATGACCTCAACTTCAGGCCCTGGCGGGTCCCTGATGATGGAGGGCTTCAGTCTTTCTGGGATAGCTGAGATCCCCATCGTTATCGCGCATTTGCAGCGAGTGGGCCCGAGTACAGGATTGCCGACACGGCCCGAACAATCGGACCTGAATCAATGGGTGTTCGGCGCCCATGGAGATTTTCCGAGAATAGTCCTCTCCCCCGGTACAATCGAGGAATGCTTCTATTTCATGACCGACGCGTTCAATCTTGCCGAATCATACCAGTGTCCTGTGATCCTGCTAACGGAGCAGAATTATGGCCAGAATTATTTTACGGTCGATAAGTTCGATCTATCGCGCGTAGCTATCGATAGGGGTTTACTCTTGGCTCAGGATGAGCTCCTAAAAATCAAGGATTACAAAAGGTATGCCCTCACCGAAAACGGCATTTCACCGCGAGCTGTTCCACCTATGGTGAATGGTATTCACATGGTGGAGGGAAACGAACACGATGAAAAGGGTTATCGTGATGAAGAGGAGGAGATCCGAATCCGAATGATGAACAAGCGGATGACCAAACTGGAAGTCGCTTCGAAAGATCTGATTCCGGCTCAGCTTTGGGGGAGAGAGGATGCAGATATCGGGATCATCGGGTTCGGATCGACTGTGTGCCCGATAAGAGAGGCAATGGATCGACTGGAAGACAAAGGGATCTCGACCAAATATCTCCAGGTCCGCACCCTCTGGCCTTTTGCGACCGCAGAGGCGGAAACATTTATGCGGAGCTGTGACACGGTTTTTGTCGTGGAAAACAACTACTCAGGACAGTTGAGCCGTTTGATCCAGGGACAGGGTGTCGAGTGCTCCCGTGTTCATAAGATCAACAAGTATTCTGGCCATACCTTTCGGCCCATCGAGATCGCAGAGAGCATGCTGAAAGTGCTGGAACGATGAAGGAAAACACCTATCATCTCCAAGACCCTACGTGGTGCCGCGGCTGTGGTTTATTTGGAATCTTCGCCTCGCTGAAAAAAGCTGCGACCTCTCTCCAAATCCAGCCCGAGAGGTTAGTGATCGTAACGGGCATCGGCTGCCATGGACGGCTCAACAATTATTTTAATGCCTATGGATTCCACGGACTGCATGGAAGATCTCTTCCGGTTGCAGCGGGAGTCAAGCTTGCGAATTCGGGCCTAACGGTGCTGGCGGTGAGCGGGGATGGAGATGCTTATTCCATCGGTGCGGGCCATTTTATCCATGCCAATCGAAGGAATGTCAATATGACCTGCATCGTTGTCAACAATCAGGTGTATGCACTGACGCAGGGGCAAACATCTCCCACGAGCCAGCAAGGCTACGTATCGGTCTCTTCCCCTCACGGCTCAAAAGAGATCCCGCTCGATGGGCCTCGAATGGCCATTGTATCGGGCGGTACATTCGTGGCCCGCGGTTTTGCAGGTATTCCCCAACAGTTGACGGAATTAATCATAAAGGGCATAACCCACATCGGATTTTCGACGATCGAAGTGTTGAGCCCTTGCGTGACTCACAACAAGATAAATACCTATAAGTGGTACAAGGATAACATCATCAATTTAAATGACGACGCAAATTACGATGCTAAAAATAAAGATAAGGTGCTAAAAGTGCTCTCTGGGCAGAAAAAAATTCCCTTGGGGCTTCTTTATCACGAGGAACGACCATCTTTTGACGATTTGAGTTTGCCCAGCGAGACGCCGATTGCAATGGCTCCACTGGATGTTGATGAAAAAAAACTCGATGCTATAATGAAAGAATTCGAGTGATCGTTACGGTTGCGAAACTGTCAAGATAAAAAAGATTTAGAAATGATAATAAGAACAAAAAGTAAGCTCGAATTAAAGGTTTTTGGAATGAGGTTTCGACAGTTTTTATGAATAATCCATATGGAATAGGGATTATTCACGATTTGAGGTTGCTTGAAAGGCGAGGCAGTGGCCCGCGATGGTGTAGTGAACTACCGCGAGCGGGCAACAACGAGGCCTTTTGAGTGAGATCGGATCGCCCGAAGGGTAAAAAATGTCGATGGTTAAGAATTAAAGGTTTTTGGAATGAGGTTTCGACAGTTTTTATGAATAATCCATATCAAGGAGATATTATGAGAGAAAAAGTAGAAAAAGCCCTCGATAAAATCCGCCCTGCCCTTATGGCTGATGGTGGAAATGTGGAGCTTGTCGACGTTGAGGACGGAGTGGTCAAAGTCCGATTGACGGGTGCCTGTGGAGGCTGTCCGATGTCGCAAATGACTCTTAAAATGGGTATCGAACGCGTGTTGAGACAAGAGATCCCAGAGATCAAAGAAGTTCTATCCGTATAAGCCACGGGACGGAACCGGAAGCAATGAAAAGAGTATATTTCGACCATATCGCCTCGACCCCTGTACATCCCAAAGTCACAGAAGCCATGCTTCCCTATTTGGACAAATTCTACGGCAATCCGCAAAGCCTGCATTCGTTCGGCCAGGAAACTGCAAGCGCTATCGAATCTGCTCGAGAGCGTGTGGCACAGCTTATTGAAGCGGAAGCCGAGGAGGTCTTTTTCACTTCCAGCGGAACAGAATCCAACAATTTTGCTATCAAGGGAATAGCTCTTGCGCAGAGGACAAAGGGCACGCATATCGTGGTGTCTGCCGTAGAACATCAATCGGTTTTACACTCTATGAAAGCCCTGGAAAAATTCGGCTTCTCTGTCACGGAAGTCCCTGTGGACCCGTTCGGCTTCGTGGACCCCGAAGATGTGAGAAAGGCAATTACTCCACAGACTTGCCTTGTTTCCGTTATGCTGGCCAACGGTGAAGTGGGAACCATCGAGCCTGTCGCTGATATTGCCAAAGTCTGTCAAGAACAGGGAGTTTTATGTCATACGGATGCAGTGGATGCCGTTGGGAATATCCCGGTGAGCGTAAAAAAATTAGGGGTCGATGCGCTGAGCCTTGCCGGAAATCAGTTTTATGGACCCACGGGGAGTGCTGCGCTTTTCTTAAAAAAGGGAACGCGCTGCCTGCCCCAGATCGATGGAGGTATCCAGGAAAGCGGTAAACGGGCGGGTTCCGAAAACATCGCAGGAATCGTCGGTTTGGGAATGGCTGCCGAGGTCGCTAAAGGAGAATTGAGCGTTCGGGCAAATAAGCTGACTCTCCTGAGGAACACGATCATAGAACGCATGGAGGCTGAGATGGACCATGTGATCCTTACGGGTCATCCCACAGAGAGACTTCCCCATCATGCCAGTTTCTGTGTCAAGTTTATAGAGGGCGAAGCCATGCTCCTTAACCTCGATATGAAGGGTATTGCCGCTGCCAGCGGTTCTGCCTGTACATCCCGAGCCTTGAAAGCCTCGCATGTCCTTCTAGCCATGGGACTGGACCATGCCACTGCCCAAGGCTCTTTAGTCTTCAGTTTGGTTGAGAACAACACTGAAGACGATGTTGATTATCTTTTTGAATGCTTCCCAGCTATCATAGAGAGGTTGAGACAGATGTCTCCCCTTTATCCCAATCAAGAAGAGGAGTGATAATATGATCTACAGCGAAAAAGTGATGGATCATTTCCAGAATCCCCGGAATGTGGGGACCATCGAGGATGCCGACGGAGTCGGAAAAGTCGGGAATCCCGTTTGTGGCGACATGATGGAATTCTATATCAAGGTCAAGGACGACCGCATAGACGATGTCAAGTTCAAAACCTTCGGTTGTGGGGCGGCGATAGCTGTGTCCAGCATGGTGAGTGAAATGGCCAAAGGCAAGACCCTGGACGAAGCGATGGCCATTACCAATGATAATGTCGCCGAAGAATTAGATGGGTTGCCGAAAAATAAACTTCACTGTTCGAATCTAGGGGCGGATGCTCTGCACGAAGCGATCAAGAACTACAGAGAAAAAAAGCGGTCCCCCGAGAAGGAAGCCGACGTCAAGGCTGAAAAAGAAGATGATGAAAAATGCTCCTGTCCGTATTGTGAAGGTCCTATCGAGGGCCTCGAGGAGGTCTGTTCGAGTTGTCATGTGGAACTCGAGAGGTGTGATGACTGCGGCAAAGTCCTCCGTAAGGAGGCGGCAAAGTGCCCTCACTGCGGTGCGACAAAGGTCAGGGTCTAGTTCCCGGAGTGGTCAACCATGCATGCCAATGAAACACTGGATTGTTATGGTTTGCTCTGTCCCATGCCCATCATACAAACGGCAAAAAAAATCAAAGAAATGCAACTCGGTCAGGTTCTCGAAGTTGTTTCTACAGATGCGGGTATCAAGGAAGACATGCCAGCCTGGTGTCGTCAGACCGGACAGGAATATTTGGGCGCGGAAGAGGATGGGGATACTTATAAGGTCTACGTAAAAAAAATCAAAGAGTGAATTATTCATAAAAAATGTCGATTCTTTTTGCAGCTCAAACAGTTCAAACACTGGACATTATTCTTCCTATAAGCCAACTCTTCGATTCCATTATTGAAAGCCTTATCATTATAATCGACATTTTTTACCCTGCAAGCGAGCCGATCTCACACCTGAGCCTGCGTTGTAGTCCACCCGCGGCAGTTCTCTTCAGCTTCGGAGGCCACTGCCTCAACCTTTGTGAGCGGGTGGGGTGGGTTGGCATCGACTCGTGAATAATGGCAAAGATTTTGTGAAAGGTGAGAGAACTTGGAGAAAAAAAAGATCGTG
>JASFEP010000071.1:0-14168 GCA_050124775.1 Candidatus Aminicenantota bacterium | reverse complement strand
AAAAGCTCGAGACTGAAGATGCGATCGATGCATACAAAACAGCTCTCGAAAACGACTCTGGATTCAGCCTGGCGAGATTGAGATTTGCCGATGTTTTGCTCTTTAGGTCACTCCCCGATGATGCAAGGGTCAATCTCGAGGAAGCCCTCAAAAGAAATGACAGGCTGATCGCTTATGATCTGCTCAGGCTTCGCGCACTGATGTCCCGCTTGAATGCCAGACCGATCCAGGAGCGTCAATACATCAGACAGCTTACCGAGGCCTTTCCCTTCAATAAGGAATACCGTTATGAACTCGCCGAGTCCTATTTCAACTGCGGTGATGCGGATGAAGCCATAAAGGAATACCTCATCGCCCTTGATCTTGACCCAAACTTTGCGCGTGCCCACAATCACATCGCCTTCTGCTACTCTTGGTTGGGTGATCATGAAAGGGCCGAGGAACATTTTTTAAAGTATGTAGAATTGGATAAGACAGCGAATTCTTATGACAGCTTAGCGTGTGGATACAGGTTCGCGGGACGATACGCAGATTCCATCGATGCCTTGAATAAAGCCATCGCCATCGATCCAGAGCTTGACTATTTGTATGAAGGGCTTGCAAGAAATTTCCTCCTTCAGGGGCGCTTGCAAGAAGCCGCCATAACCCTGGAGAAGTATTTGAAGGTTGCAAAAAGAGAGACGTCTGTGGCCCGTGCCCGTTTTTATTTGGCCTACCTCGAATTCCTTAAAGGCGATATAGATAGAGCGAATCAAGAGCTAACGCCTGTCATCGATTTCTACTGTAATGAACCGTATAACGATCTGATCGATGATTTAAGCAATCAGCCTCTCTGGCTGCTGGCATTGATCTCTACCCGAAGAAAAGATCACGCAACTCTGAGCGATGTCCTGCAAGGATTCGAGCATAAAGTTAGTGAGCATAAGGTGAATGCAACCAACTATTTTCGCATCTATAAATTTTATATCCATTTGAAATTATGCGAGGCGCATCTGAAAGAGAAAGAGATCGAAATCGTGAAATATGTCGCAGAGGGAAAACGAATCCAAAAAAAGATGGGCTACTGGTTCTCGATGTTCGATATGGCCTATTTTTTCGATGAGTATGCCGAGATACTCTTGGAATTAAACAGAGCAGATGAAGCCCTCGAGCTTTTAAACAGTGTCATCGCCTATAATCCCAACTATGCGGCCGCCCGGCTGAAGCTGGCACATATCTATTTGAAGAAAAACGATCTGGAAGAGGCGAAAACGCACTATCAAAGGGCCGTCGAATTTTTATCTCGATCGGACGAGAATTATGTTCTGGTCGATGTGGCACGAAAGCTGGGAAAAAAACTCCCTTAGAGATAGATCCTCCTTCTCTTGCGCATGCAACGATTTGTAAGAATTATCGTTTACCTATAAGAAAGGAGGAGTGGTCATGAAGGATATTTTGAGAAAAATACGTATCGCTGTTGTTCTTTTCGTTTTGGCTTTAACGTTTTCCTTCAGTCAAAAAATTGAAACCGTGGACGGAGTTCGTGTGATCCACAACGGAAAAGAAGGCACATGGGGGAAAGAGCCGAAAGTATCTCTAGAGTTTGTAAAAACTATCGGCGACATCGAATCCACGGATGACAACAGACTCTTCTACATGCCTACATCGATGGCCTTTGACAGGCAGGGGCATATGTATGTCCTGGATTCGGGAAACCACAGGATCCAGAAATTTGATGCGGACGGGACATTCATGGCGACGATCGGGAATCAAGGTCAAGGGCCTGGAGAATTTCAATATCCCCACTCCATCGATGTCGATATGGACGGAATGTTATATGTATCCGAGGCGATGAATCGAAGGATCCAGATCCTTACTCCCGAGGGCAGGGAGCAGAAAACGATTAAAATGATCGATGGAACGGTCGGGCTCATCCGGGTTTTTGGATCGGAACAGATGCTCATGGGAGGTACAGGCTTGTTCAGTTTCGGCATGGGGATGATGAATGAGGAAAAGAAAGCGCTCCCCAAGTTTTTAAAGATCCTCGACATGGAAGGAGAGGTCCTGAAGGATTTTGGAGAACAGCGCGACTTTAAAGATTTTTTGATGAACAGGATGGGAAACCAGTTCCACTTCATTTTGGATGAGAAGGATAATATTTATGTCGCCTTTGACTATCAGAACCGAATCGAGAAATATTCGCCCGACGGAACATTGCTCTGGAGCTCTTCCCGTTCGCTCAACTACAGTACAGATCCTCCAAAAGCAAAAGGAGGAGTTCAGCGAACAGGCGGAAGAGTGCTTATCGAACCGCCGGAAATGAACAGATGCGCCAGCGGGATCGCGGTAGACAGCAAGGGAAGAGTTTGGGTTGTGACGCTCGAGCGGCAGATCAAGGAAGAGGAACGGGTCCAGACAAATATTCGAGCTTCCATGAGCACATCCGGCGGTCGGTCGATGAATGTATCCGTAGGAGGAAACACGGAGGTGAGAGAGACAGACATGTTCCGGCTCGAGGTGTATGACTCAAATGGTGTGTTGCTGGGAGCGGTTCCGGTGAAGTATTTTGTGGACGACATTTTTATAAACGAGGACAAGATCTTTCTTTTGGACAGAATGCGTGGCATGCAGTTTTTTGAATACAAGATCGCCGAGAAATAAAGCCTTTCTCTATCCGCTTGCACTCCTTTCCCGATTCTGATAGAAATGGAGGCGGTCTCCCGTTTTTCAAAGTGGGGACAGTCTCTTTAAGGGAGGGGCCCTATTCTAAAGGGCGCGCTCGGGGATTGTTCCTGCAGGAAAGCCATCGTCGAACAGAGCACAGGGATCAAAAATGAAGCGGACCGTTGAAAAACTGATCCTAGTATCCACCTCAACAGGAATCATATATTGACCGGTGGAGCGGGAGCCCGAATATTGACGCAGGGCATCGATACGACATCTCTAAGGGAAAAACAGATCAAACGGAAAGCCTCAGTAAAAGCAAAAGTGGTGGGAGTGGGCAACCCAGTGCACCTCTGGATGCGCGTGAATAGGAAGGGCGGTTTTCAGGGTTTTTTCGAAAACATGAAAGAACCTCCGATCCCAACGGGTGAATGAAAAGATTACACTATCAAGAGGCAGATTGAACTCTAAGAAAAAGCTCTAGAGATCATCCTCGAAACCATCGAAAATCGATAAGGTGATTTAACTATGATGGAGAACCATCTGAATCGCAAGACTCAAAGACTGCTTTCGCTCGATGCCTTACGTGGACTGGTGATCGTCCTCATGGCTGTGGACCATGCGAACTATTTTGTGGCGCGGATGCATCCCAATGGTGAGTTCTGGGGCATCGTTCTTCCCCGCTACGATAGCGTTCTGGCTTTCCTGACCAGGTTCGTGACCCAACCCTGTGCACCCGGCTTTTTCTTCCTGATGGGCATCGGTATGGTCCTTTTTGTCAACTCACGGCGAAATCAGGGATGGCCTGAAAATCGCATTGCACGCCACTTCATTATCAGAGGGATAATTCTTGTTTTCCTTCAGTTTTTTGCAGAAAATTCGGCATGGTTGCTTGGTCCATCCACGGAGTTCCGTCCTCCTGGGGGAGGAGGACAGGTCTGGATTCATTTCGGTGTGCTTTCTGCTCTTGGTATGGCCATGATCTGTGGTTCCCTTATCATTCGGTTGAAACCCGCACTCATTTTTGGGATAAGCGTGGCAAGTATCCTTTTGACCCAATGGCTCATCCCGGGACCGGAGAAATCGGAAGAGCTTTTCTCCCCCTTGGTGCGTATGATCCTCATCCCAGGCCAGACTGGCCCTATGCAGGTTTTTTATTCATTCTTGCCATGGCTCGGTTGTGTGGGTTTCGGATTCATTTTCGGGCGCTGGCTGGTATCCGATGAGAAGCGAGCATACCGGAAGGCATTGATCATCGGGGCCGTGTCACTTTTTCTTTTTGTCGTTGTGCGTGTCGCTGGGGGTTTCGGAAATTTCCACCCGCCTGAGAGTTCGGGTTGGATGGATTTTCTCCATGTGACCAAGTATCCTCCCTCTCTCTCTTTCCTGTTCCTAACCTTGGGGATCGTTCTTGTGTGTCTCTTCCTGCTCTCCCGCTGGGATAAGGGCCTCGAGAGTTGGGGGAAGCCTCTCCTGGCCTATGGCAGATCCGCACTGGTCTTCTATATCAGTCATCTCTATCTTTTCGGCATCATCGGCCTCGTCTTCGCTCCTCGAGGCACAGGCATTCCTCTGATGTATGTTTTTTGGCTGGCAGGTCTTATAATTTTATATCCGATCTGCCAATGGTACGGCCGATTCAAGAGCCAAAAACCTCCTGAGTCCCTCTGGCGGTTTTTCTGATCTTGGCAGACTTTTGACATACTCTTGACAACTTATTGACAACTTCCTCTCACTCCCCTCTTACATTGTCTGTGGATATCAAGTTTAAGGGAGGAGAAAATGCGAGAAGAAGGATCAAGGACAAGAGATTCAAGAGTCTTTTATGTGGTTTTCCTCATATCGTTATTATTCATTTTACTCATCATCTCGGGAATGTCCCAAGCGCAGACCCATTCCCGCCGTACAGCAGAATTCACGTTGAGCAACCGGACCATCAAATCTGCGGGGGAATTTTTATTAATGAGAGAAACCAATACACGATATCCATTGAGCGCTGTGGGATGTATGGCTGCCGGCACCAAAAATATGGGTGCGGATGCAGAGAGCAATCTTCGCCAACCAAGAAATGGAGCGGGGGAAAAATCAAAGGGACAAAGTGAGGTCATCAGAAAACCGCCAATAAATCGAGGCAAAGTTGTGGGCGCGTTTATGGCAGGATCTCTGCTGGGAATGGCCGCCGGCGCGGGAGCTGCCTATATTGGGGCGAGAATTACCTATAATGGAACATGGCTCAGCGATTTGCCCGGTGCAGCATTAGGACTCTCCCTTGCATATCCTCTCGGGAGTGCACTGGGAGTCTATCTGGTGGGAAGCATCGGGAGCACGACAGGTTCTTTCTCTTCGACTCTGGGGGTTGCATATGGCGGGCTAATAATTGGAACGGCTGGTGCCTATGCACTCAACCGGGTTTCAAAAAATGTGTCAGTCATCGCTTTTCTTGTTGCCCCACCCCTGCTCGCTACATTTGCATTTAACAAATCGCGCCGGTATAAAAATCCGTCAATGTCCAGCACATCTCTCTTGGATTACAAAAGCGGCACTTTGAATCTGGGATTCCCAGCGATTATGGCTTTCCCCAGCGCTCCCGGGTCCGGCAAACTGGATTGGCTGGTGAATATAGCATCTATAGAGTTCTGATATGGAGGGTTTAGAAACCCAGTTCTTGGATGATATGCCTGGCACCGGAGAACTTATCTGTCACAAAAAGCACATAGCGGATATCGACGCTGATGGTTCTTTGGAGCTCCGGAACTTCGTAGTAGTCGGCTGTTACACTCTCGTAAGTCATGTCGAAGATAATGCCGATCTGCTCACCCCTGGCATTAAGGGTCGGGGATCCTGAATTGCCTCCTGTAACACTCGTCGTGTTCAGGAAACAGGCGGGTATATCCTCGAGTTTTTCGTCGGCGTACCGGCCGAAATCTTTATTTTTGTGAAGCTCTTTCAATTTCGCGGGTACGTGGAAGGGAAAGTTTCCGGTATCTTTTTCCACGACTCCGCCCAGTGTAGTTTGTGACATATAATAAACCGCATCCCTTGGGACATATCCATCGATAAATCCATATGTGAAGCGTATGGTCGAGTTGGCGTCTGGAGCGATCCTTCCCTCCTTTTGCTCCATCAACCCGGAGAGAAAGGCTTTCTTGAGGCTGAGCCGCTCCTGGCCCAAGGCTTTACTCTCTTCTCTGAGAACCTTCATCTCAGTCTCCAATTCTGCGGCTAACTTGAGCAAGGGATCTCCTATGCTCATCAACCTCTCCAGTTTTGTCTCGACCAGTTCGAGCCTTTTTTTCGGATCGGCAAGGGTCGTTCGATCGTAGAGATCGTCCACAAAGGTATCGATCGCAGCTTCCGATTTTTTTGCCATCAACGCCTCGAGCGCATTAGGGATTTGACCGCCCGGGGAGTCCAAAAGCTTTTTAAGTTGATGCTTGAGGAACGCTCGATCTGTTTCGAGCTCGTAACCCCGTTCAGCAAGCTGAATGCGCATTTTGATGAGCGGGAGATTTCTCTCTTGATAGGCCGACTCTCTTTCCATATCTGGCTTCTCCCTTTCTTCGACCGTTCTGTAGATCGTATACGCTTGTGAAAGAAGGGTGGAGCCAAAGTAAGGACTGACGATCTGACGCAGGAGGTTGTTCTTCGTGTAATAGGGAGCGTACTTGTCCATGAAGGCCGTAATGTTGGCGAGAGCGTTCCCGTACTTTTTTTTCCTCTCGGGATCCTTGTTCACCCATGTCGTAAATTCGTTTTCCTGGGATTCTTTGATGCCGATCAGATCGATCTTGTCTATTCCATCAAATTTTCCCTGGTAATTTTTCAGGCCGTTATTGAGGCCCTTGATGATTCCTGCATACTTGATCTGGATGCCTCTGTCCTCTTTGCCTGCGTTTTCAAAGAAAGCGATGATATCTTGATAAAGCTTCATGCGCTCCTTCATGTTTTTCAGGTCGAACCGGAGTTCGTCAAGTGTGTAATTCCTGTATGTCCTTCCTGGATAGCCCATAACGAAAGAGAAATCTCCGTCGTTGAAGCCTTCCGTGGAGATCTTGAGGAACGATTTGGGCTTGTAGGGAATATTCTCGGTATCGTAATCCACCCCTTCATTGTCCTTGGAGACGTAAGCCCTCAGAAAAGTAAAATCACAGGTGTGTCGCGGCCACATCCAATTGTCGATATCTCCACCGAAATTGCCCAGGTCTCGGGGTGGGGCATAGGCGATCCGGATGTCTTTGATCCGCTTAAAACGGAATAGATAATAGACGTTCCCGCTGTACATATTGGCTACAGTGGCCCGGATATCCTTTCCTATCTTTTCTGTCTCAGCGATAAGCTTTTTTTTGGCCTTGTCGATAACCTCGTATTGTTCTCTGAATGTCATCCCTGGTGAGATCCCGGACACGATCTTTGTGGTGACTTCTTCATAGCCGATAAGAACGTCGGCAATATACCCTTGTGCCGGGATTTCTTCGTCTTTGGTCCAGGCAATGAATCCGTCAGTGATGGTGTCTTTTTCCTTTGTGGCGGCTCTCTGAAGGGCCCCGAATGCGACGTGGTGGTTCGTAAGAATCAAACCATCGGAACTAACGAATTCTCCGGTTCCTCCCCCCAGATAGACGATCGCACTCATGAGGCCTGTCCCATCCTTCTTGTAGAGGTCTGAAGGATTCATTTGCAGCCCCTTTTCCTGCAGGTTAAGATCTTTCATTTGATGGGGCATCCACATGCCCTCATCGGCTTGGGTAATGATTGAAAAACTCAGGATCAAAAAAACGAAAATGAAATGCTTTAGGTGTTTCATTGGAATTTTACCTCCTCATATAAAAGCGTTACTCATTATATCCTTCAAGGCCCAAAAGTCCAGGAATAACACTTCGTTACTTCGGGTCATTTTGTGGTTCTGTCACCGGTCCCTTCTGCAGCAGAGAAAGAGACTTGGGCTTTTTTTCCATGTGGAAGACGATGATCCTCTGCATCACTTCCCGGATGGCAGCGATGTGTGCTGGATCGAAGGGCAATTCCTTTTCCTTAGGCGGAGGGTTTTTTCTTATCCAGCCAAGTATGTCATTGATCTCGGGTGAGATCTTTTCTTTTCCCTGCGGGACACACCGGCTGCAGAAGACGCCGTCTTTATTGTGGGAGAGCCAGCTCACTGAAGAGATTGCCTTCTGACACTTTTTGCACCTCTTGAAATCGGGAAGAATGCCGCTGAGCTTCAGGAACCATGCCTCGAAATAGGCGCTTGCGAAGTCAAGATCGGCTCCGGCCTTGAGCGATCGGAGCGAAGAGAGGAGCAGTCGGAACAACGTATCGTCTTTTGATCGAAGGGGGAAAAATTCTTCGATCAGCTCGGCGAAATAACTGAGCGTGAATGAGGTATTCAAATCATTCTGTATGTCAAAAAAGGATTCGGCGAGATCGCAATTACTCACAGTGACCAATTCTCTATTCTCTTTCTCATGGTAGAAAACAATGACATGGGACATGGGCTCCAAGCTGCTGCCGAAACGGTTCCCGAATTTCCGCGCGCCCTTTGCGACTCCTTTGAAGATCCCGGTGTCCTTTGAAAAAAAGACGATGATCTTGTCCTGTTCACCGATGTCCAGAGATCTCAAGACTATAGATTCGGATTGTTTGCGGGACATGGGAGCTTCAATTCAGGTAGTGGAGGAAGAGAGTTCCGAGTCCGAGAAAGACAGCGAAGCCAATGGAATCTGTGCACATGGTGAGCAAATTGACCGAACCGAGGGCTGGATCCAACCTGATCATTTTCAAAAACAATGGGATGATGGTTCCGACCAGTGCTGCAATAAAAAGATTGATGATAACGGCCAGGCCCAAAACGAGCCCCAGATAAGGATTGCGGATCAGCAAATAGGAGATGCCTCCCAGAATGGTGCCGATTACGATTCCGTTGCCGATGCCGACGAGGATTTCTTTGAACAAAGCTTTTCTTGCCGAGATCCATTCGATCTGACCGATGGCAAGTTCCCTCACGATGATGGCGATTGTCTGGTTTCCGGCAATCCCTCCGAGAGCCGCCACCAGAGGCATAAAAACGGCAAGAGTGACGGCTTGCTGTATGCTGCCCCTGAAATGGCTGACGACCCAGGGAGATACAGAGGCGGTGAGCAAACTCAGCAGAAGGAAGGGCAGCCTTTTCTTGATCGAGGTCAAAGGGCTGTCCTGAATTCTGTCCGAGGTATCCAAAGACACCATCTTGTAGATGTCCTCGGTCGTCTCCTGCTCGATGACATCGATGACATCATCGACCGTGACCACACCGACCAGTGTGTTATCCTCGTCCACAACAGGGATTGCCACGAGATTGTAATCAGCAACGTTCCGGGCTACAACCTCCTGATCGGTCTCTGTATGAACGCTTATGACATCGGTAGTCATGATATTTTTAAGGGGAGTGTTGGGCCGCGCGAAGAGAAGCTGCCTCAAGGAAACCACACCCTTTAAATGACTGTGATCGTCGATCACATAGAGGTAGAACGCCGATTCCACATCCCCTTCCAGCTGCATGGCCGTGATGGCATCGGATACATTTGTATTTTCGTTCAAAGCATAAAAATTGGGGGACATGATCCGTCCGGCTGTCTCTTCCCCATAATGAAGTAACTCCATGAGGTCTTCGGTAGGCTTCTGTTCCATAAGGGTAAGAACGGAATCTTTCAATTCGTCAGGAAGAAGTTCGATGATGGGAGCTGCATCATCTGAGGGCATCCTCTGCATCAAATCTGCAATCTGTTCTAGAGGAAGCGCGACTACGATCTGGATCACATCTTCCGGGTCGAGCTCGCTCAAAACTTCAGCGGATTTGTCTTTTTCTTTTTCGTAGATCACGTTGAAAAGGACCAGCCGCTCCCTTGAAATCAAATGATTCATCAGGGACGCGATATCAGCCGCATGGAAATTTTTGATGAGATTCCAAAGGCGTGTTAGGGCTCCCATGTTGATGAATTTCCGCACGGAGCTGATAACGAGCCTCTGAGATTGAATTTTCATTCTTATGCCCTGCCTTTTTCGCCCTACACATTAACATACTTTTCGACCGCAGTAAATCTGATTTTGGTGCAATCCAGCTAAAAGATGCTGCCAGTAAGGAATAAAAGGGTTTTGGAGTCTAGATCTGGCACCAGATTATATGAATAATCCAGGATGGAGATGGATTATTCACGAGTTGAGATCGCCGCAAAGGCAAGGCCGTGGCTCCTGAAGATGTAGTAGACTACCTCGAAGGGGCTACAACGAAGGCTTTGTGGTGAGATCGGCGGGTAGGTTGGGTCGGCGCACGAAGGGGAAAAGGAGCTGACGATATAAAAGTGAATGTTTTTTTTAAATGGTGGTGTCAGCTACTTTTATGTATGATCCAGCTCATTTTGATTTGTAGAAGTATTTATTAGTCTCAGCGACAATAACGGAGCTGAGTCCTATCAAGCCTACCAGATTGGGAAAGGCCATGAGCCCGTTCATGATGTCCGCAAGAGTCCATACGGTTTGCAATCTCAGCATCGTGCCCACTGCCACAAAGATTACGAATACGATCCGATAGATCCTGACAGCACGTTCCTTGAAAAGATACTCGATGGATTTTTCTCCGTAATAACACCAGCCGAGGATTGTCGAATATGCGAAAAAAATCAAACCGAAGGTCACTACGAATTCACCGATCCCCCCTGGCAAAGATTCTCTGAAGGAGAGGGCAGTGAGCTCAGCTCCAGTTTTATCCATTGTCCACAGGCCGCTGGAGAGGATCACGAGGCCCGTCATCGTACAAACCACGAGAGTGTCGATAAAAGTCTGAGTCATCGAGACGAGGGCCTGCTTAACAGGATTGGGTGTTTTTGCAGCCGCAGCAGCGATGGGTGCTGAACCCAGGCCCGATTCATTGGAGAACACGCCCCTTGCGACACCCTCTCTCATGGTCTCCCGCAATGTTGCTCCTAAAAATCCCCCCAATGCCGCTGTGGGAGTAAAAGCCGACTTGAATATCTGAACGAAGATGCCAGGAATGATGGAGATCTTCAGCATCAGGATGATCAAAGCCCCTATAAAATAGATGATGATCATAATGGGGACCAAAACTTGAGTGACTCGAGCGATGCTCTTGATCCCGCCGAGGACGACCATGGCTGTAAAGAGCGCCAAAACGATCCCGGTTATGTAGTGAGGGATATTGAGAGAGGTCTTCACCGCTTCGGCAACGGAATTAGACTGGACCATGTTGCCTATACCGAAGGCAGCGATCGCAGCGAAAATGGCGAAGAGCACACCCAGCCATTTCATGCCAAGCCCTTTGGATATGTAATACATGGGTCCGCCGCTCATGGTTCCAAATTCGTCTTTTTCCCTGTACTTGATGGCGAGGACTGCTTCGGCGTATTTGGTAGCCATCCCGAAGAGGCCTGTGATCCACATCCAGAAAAGTGCACCCGGCCCTCCTGCCACGATGGCTGTGGCCACTCCAGCGATATTCCCTGTTCCCACTGTTGCAGCCAATGCCGTCATGAGAGCTTGGAAATGAGAGATGTCTCCCGCTTCTTTGTCATCTTCTTTTCGCTGAATGAAAGCAAGATAGAGAGAATAAAAGAGCCCCCTGACCTGGAGGCCTTTCAGACGGATGGTCAGAAATATCCCCGTGCCTACAAGAAGCACTAGCAGCGGCGTTCCCCATATGAAATTACGGATATCAGTCAAAATGTCTAAGACTTGTGCTTCCATTGTCTGTCCTTAACCTGGATCATTCACGAATCGTAGAAGCTGTCAACGAAAAAAATCGGCTCCTTTCATGAGTCACTCAGGCGAAAATTTTCTCTATTATATCAGCGGAAAATTAAAATTCAAAATTAGAAAAAAATGAAATGTGGATGATTTAACCCAGGAAGGTGATCCCAAAATCGATGATCTTTTTATTCAGTTTTTTGCGGTCGACACCGAGTTCCTCAGCCGTTTTTATCAGGTCCCATTTGTTCTTGATCAAGGCTTGGTGAACATACTCTTTTTCGAATTGTGCGGTTGCGTTCTCCAATGAATGTGTTTCAGTGATAGCGGGTTCTATCTGGGATTCAATGGGCTCCACGAGAAGGGAAAGGTGATTGGCTCTGATCTCATCCTCTTTGATCATGATTACGAACCTCTCGATCACGTTGATGAGCTCACTGACATTGCCGGGCCAGGAGTAGTTGATAAAGGCTTCCATGGCTTCTTCGCTCATGGTTTTTCGTTTTTTACCCGTTTCCTCTGCAAAGTACTTCAAGAAGTAGTTGATTAAAAGTGGAATGTCCTTTTTCCTCTCCCTCAATGGGGGAATATAAAGGGGGATTACGTTTAGCTTGAAATAGAGGTCTTCTCTGAATCGGTTTTTCGCGATAATCTGCTTGAGGTTCTTATCGGTCGCTGCAATGAGGCGTGTATCAATGGATATGGATTCTGTCGAGCCTATGGGTTCATATTTTTGTTCTTCGATCACTCGCACAAGCTTGGCCTGGGTTTTCAGGCTCATGTCTCCGATCTCATCCAAAAACAACGTGCCCCCGTCGGCAAGGAGCAGCTTTCCCTTTTTATCCTTAACTGCATTGGGTAGAGCCCCTCGGACATACCCGAACAACTCGATCTCGATCAGGTTATCAGGAATAGCTGCGGAATTGATCTGAATGAATCGTCTGTTTTTTCGCGGGCTCTCTTGGTGGATCAGCTGAGCGACGAGCTCTTTTCCTGTTCCGTTTTCTCCATAAATGAGAACTCTTCCATCTGTCGGCGCAGCGGTTTGAATTTTTTCTCTGAGTCTCTGGATGGGAACACTTTTCCCTATCAGCTTAAATTTGGCTCTGATCCTTTCGCGGAATTGAATATTTTCTTCCTCGAGCTCTTTTTGCTTCAAGGCATTTTTTGCAGTTAAAACGACTTTTTCAAGAGACAGGGGTTTTTCGAGAAAATCGAATGCACCCAGTTTTGTCGCCTTGACCGCCATGTCGATCGATCCATGAGCGGTGATGATTATGACCTGCGTGTTATCTTCTGAGTCGTTTATGTTTTCTAATACCTCGATCCCATTCATCTCGGGCAAAAGAATGTCTAGAAAAACGAGCCCGTAGTTATCTCCTTTTAACAAGTTGAGGCCCTTCTCTCCGGTGTCCGCTGTTTTGACGATGTAGTTCTCGTCCTCCAGGATCCCTTTGAGCGAGGACCTGATTCCGGCTTCGTCGTCGATGACGAGAATTTTGTCTTTGATCATGCGGGTATCTGTATTATGAATTTGGCTCCAAAAGGCTTATTGTTTTCGGCGTCTATGGCGCCGTTGTGTTCATTGATGATTTGATTCACGATCGCCAATCCCAGTCCCGATCCCTTCGACTTCGTTGAAAAATGAGGCAGGAATAGCTTCTCTTTATCCTTTTTGGATATACCCGGGCCGGTGTCGGACACTTCCACACGAACGCTCTGGTGCTCGCGATCAAAGGACGTTTTAATGCTGATCTTTCCCTTTTTATTCATAGCATCGATCGCGTTATCGAAGAGATTGATGAAAACACGTTTCATCTGTTCCGGATCGATCTGGATGGAAGATGGAACATCCTGTGAGTAGGATGTCTCAAAATCGATATCGGAGAAGATCCCCTCAAAGAGGGATATGGTATGATTGATGACACCACGGATGTCAGCGGCTTCAAGCCGAATAGTGGGGAGACGGGCAAACGTGGAGAATTCATCCACAAGCGATTTGATCGTTCCTGCCTCCTGGACAATCGTATTGGCACCCTCTTGGAGGACCTCGGTGTTCCCCGTATTGGTTTTGGTAAGATTCTTGATGATTCGCTCTGCGGACAGCTGGATAGGGGTCAGCGGATTCTTGATCTCATGGGCCACGCGCTGTGCCACCTCTTTCCATGCCTCGATTTTTTGCGCCTTGACGAGCTGTGTCAAGTTTTCGAGGACAACGATCATCCCGGAAAACTCTTTGTTGGAGTGCTTAAGGGGGGATAGCGTCAATCCGAAAATCTCACTCTGTTCGTTGATGCTGATTTTTATCTCTTTATCGGAGAGGTGGTATTTTTTCTTGAGGCCTCTTTCGATATTCTCCAGGATCTCCGAGTACTCTGGGTCAGCAAGAACATCGTTATAATTTTTTCCCACGAGGTTCTTTTCCTTCAGCCCCAACATTTCGCGAGCCGATGGATTGATGGTTGTGATAGTGCCCTCGGCATTGAGTGTTATAACTCCCGTGGTGATGTTGTTCATAATGGTTTCGATATACTGTTTTCGCGCGGCTAGCTCTGTCGTTTTTTGAGCGATGTTGTGCTGGCTTTCTTTCAAATCAGAGGTCATTTGATTGAAGGAGTCGATGAGGATTCCCAGTTCATCGGCTGCAGGAGTTTCTACCTTGACGTTTAGATTCCCTCTAGAGACCTCCTTTGTTGCCTCCGCCAATTTTTCGATGGGAACGGTTATCCCCTTGGCCAGTTGAAATCCAATCCAGCTTGCGGCAAAAATGATGAGCAATGTCACAAATATCA
>JASFEP010000070.1:0-14200 GCA_050124775.1 Candidatus Aminicenantota bacterium | reverse complement strand
CTCTACTATCAGATCTACATGGTCCCCTGGGAGGTCGCCGACATCGACGGCAACGGCTACATCGATAACCAAGGTTTCGGAGGTGGCCCCAACGAGCTTAGAGAGGCCGTCAGATATATCTATGGTCAAACTCCTATTCATGAGAGTCTGTCACAGTCCGATCCGTCCTGGACGCTCAATGTCGCCGAGGGGGTCAAGGATATGTACACGGACCAGTTCTCGGTGAATATCGAAAGGGAGATTCTGGCGAACTTTTCTTTGAGCGCGACCTATATTTACAAGCACGCGAAAAACTTATTCGTCAACGTTCCCATCAATGAAGTGACCGGATTAGAGTGGGAGTACGAGAGGGTCCCCTTCGTGACAGAGAACGGAGATACGGTCAATCTTTACAGCGTCGTCCACAGGGATTACAACGGCGACGGTGTCGTGGATGGATCGGATATCGCCTGGGTTTCGGAGCACAATGATTTTCGTGTCGAAAACCAGCAGACGTATGATGGGAAGGAACCGCAGAGGACCTATCAGGCCGTTCAATTGGTGTTGAACAAGAGATATTCCGATCGCTGGCAGGGCCTGGCCTCGGTCGTCTACTCCTGGTCCGACGGTACGGCCCAGAGGACGATGCGTCAGAACGACAACATGATGGGCCCGATGATCACCGACGACACCTGGATGGGCAACCTGAATTACACCATCAACAACATGGACGGACCGCTCCCCTTCGTTCCCAAATGGGAGTTCAAACTCTCGGGATCCTACACCGTTCCCGTGATCGAGCTGGATCTCGGTATGCGTTTCCGAATGCACACCGGCCGTCCCATGTGGAAGCTGGAGGGTTTCCCAGTGATAACCCAGTGGGGCGGACCTCCTGACGGAGCCATCTCGCCCTTCGGGCTCAACCGGATCGTCGGAGACACAGAGCCCACTTATTTGCCGAGCCTCTATCTCTTCGACTTCAGGATCGAAAAAGCGTTCAGGATCAGTAGTTACGGCTCTTTCCATGTTATCCTCGACATCTTGAATGCCCTCAACAGAGCGAACGTGACGAACATCGATTATGCTGGGTATTGGGGCCGTATTACAGGCCTGACTGACGCGCGCAGATTCCGTCTCAGCCTCATGTTCAGGTTCTAAAAAGACTCACCTTCAGATCTCTAGAGCCTGGAAGGTTTGGTGCCTTCCAGGCTCTATTTTTTTTGTAGCATAAGTTTCTAGGTCATCTTCGGTTTTAAATTTGAAGAAAACACAAAAATGAGCTAAATTAAAGTCTGGTCCAGATGTTCAAAAAAATCCTTTTTTGTTTGTTGCTCTCGGGCCTTTGTCCAATTTTGGTGTATCCTCGACCGGAACCCGGTCAGAAGATGCCCGAACACTACCGGAAGTGGCTGGAAGAGGAAGTCGTTTACATCATCACGGCCAGGGAGCGTGATGTTTTTAAAAAGCTCACCACAGACAAGGAAAGAGAGATCTTCATCGAAGCGTTCTGGAAGCAGAGAGACCCGACCCCGGGAACTCCCCGTAATGAATTCATGGAGGAGTTCTATCAAAGGAGGAACTACGTCAACGAATACTTCGGCCGGGGGACTCCGCGGCCAGGTTGGAAGACGGACCAGGGACGAATCTATATCATTCTGGGCCCCCCCCAGAATATCGAAGATCATTCGCATATCAATGGAGTCTATCCCGTCCAGATATGGTCTTACTCTGGCGAGCCGGGTTCTGGCCTTCCTGCGGGATTTAACATCATCTTTTTCAAAAGACATGGAACAGGAGAATATATCCTCTATTCTCCGGTAAGTGACGGGCCGGAAAGCCTTATCGCAGATTGGGGAGCGGGATTGATGGAAGATTATAGGAATGATGACAAGGATCTGCGAGCCGCTTATAAGCAACTGCTCAAGCTCGCCCCCAACCTGGCTTACCAGACTATTTCGCTCATTCCTGGGGAACGAGTGATGGAAGGGACGGTCTCCCTCGCCTCTGAAAAGCTGATAGGAAATGTCTTTTCCTATCCCCAAAAAAAAGTGGAAGATCAGTATGCCGAGGCGCTTCTCAAATACAAAGATATCATCGAGGTCGATTATTCGGCCAACTATATCGACAGCGATGCGTCTCTGCAGATCATAAAGGACCCTTCTGGATTTTTTATGGTCCATTATTCCATAGAGCCCCGAAGAATTTCGGTCGAAGCCTACGGCGAAACCTTCAATACGAATTTTGAGCTCGACGGCCGGATATCCGACCTCGATGGCAAGACCGTCTACCAATACACGAAAGAATTCCCACTGACCTTCAGTGCCGAAGAGATCAACGACATGTCCGGCAAATCGATGGCTATCCAGGACCTCTTTCCTCTGGTGCCCGGAACTTATAAATTCGACTTTCTGCTCAAAAACACGGTCTCTAAACAGTTCACGACCTTCGAAGCGAACATCACTATTCCTGGAGAAAGCGCTTTGCCGGCCATCACCCCACCTTTGCTGGGATACCAGTTGGATAAGGACACCCTTCTGAGGCCCGAAGTCCTTCCCTTCAAGGTCAAACATGGTCAGTTGCTGATCCCGGCCCGAAAAACCTTTGCTCAGAAAGAGGATCTTTATGTGTTTTTTCAAATCCTGCATCTTTCTCAGGAACTACAGGCCGAGGGAGAAGTTAAATATTCCATATTCCGCAGGGATGATTTGTTTCTAAGTCGAACGAAAAAAATCGGCGAGTACGGTACCAAACCGGATATCCTCGAAGTTTTTCCTCTCCTCGATTTTCCGCCGGACTATTACAAAATTCGGATCTCTGTAGTGGATTCACAGGGAACGGAAGTCCTCGCCCAGGACGAGGACTTCGAGATTTCGGCAGCCCCAGCCGTCGGCCGTCCGGTCATCGTATCCAAGGTTCAGCCTGGCCTTGGCAAAGAGGAATACGATTGTAATGTGGGCCTCCAGCTCCTTAACCTCGGAAGAACCAAAGACGCCCTGTTATATCTGGAGAAGGCCTATGCCAAAAATCCCGTACAACTCAAATACGGTTTAGCCTTGAGTCAGTGCCTTTTTGCCGAGGGGCAATACCAGAGGGTCAAGGACATTCTTACGCCGTTTAGAGAAGAAAAGGCGACGGATCTGGTGCTTTACTTCCTCGGAAAATCTGTCCATTCTCTGGGACAGCTGGACGAGGCTATCACCGATTATACGGATTATCTCTCCCGGTTCGGGCTGAACCTGGAGATCCTCAACCTGTTGGGGACAGCGCACTACCAGAAGGGCCACACAGCAGAAGCCCTTCGGGTCTGGCAGAGATCCCTCGAGATCAATCCCGAGCAGGAAAACATCAAAAAACTCGTTCAGTCCTTGAAGGAAAAGAACGAACGTAATCCCTATCTCTGAATGTATGGAAAAGATATCCCTGAGCGATGTGTCATGTCTATGGTATCAAATTCCTGCGATGCGGATATTGCCATTCACTTCTCGCAAAATCCAACAAGAACCCCTCCGCAAGACGCTTTGATTTTTGCGATTATCGATCGCTTCCAAAAGCTCTTTAAATTTGCGATTTGAGCCAAAAATCTGATAGAGTTAAAACCATCCACATTTAAAATGTATGATGTGTTAAGGAGGTCGGCGATGAAAAAACTCTTCATCATTCCCTTCCTGTTCCTGTTTTTCACGATTTTACACTTTTCCATTGGCAGGGTATCAGAAAAAAGCTCGGATATTTTTGCAGGTGGGAGAATCACTCAGATCGGTGTCGTGGTTCAAGATATCGAAAAAGCCTCTCAAGCCTATGCGGAGTTCCTCGGTGTGGATAATCCACAGTGGTTTTTAACGGATACTGTCGACAAGGCGCATACGGTTTTTAAGGGCAATTCGACCGAAGCCAGAGCCAAGCTGGCTTTCTTCGAATTGGAAAATATCACCATCGAACTCATCGAGCCTGTAGGTGGACCCAGTACCTGGCAGGAGTTTTTAGATGACAAAGGGGAAGGCATTCACCATATTGCCTTCGAGATCAATGACATGGATAAAAAGATCGAACGTCTCAAGGCAGGCGGCATGTCACTGCTGCAGAAAGGGGATTATGAAGGTGGCCATTACAGTTATATGGATGCTGGAGCGAATCTGGCCCTGATTATTGAGCTTTTGGAAAATTTTGATTGAGCGCAAAAGGGATTTATCACCTCAGAGGTGATGGCGTCTTCATCCAGTCGATCAGCTCCTTGGCGCTGATAATTCTGACGTCAGGCAACGTCAAAATATAGTCAATAAATTCGATCAGGGCTTGTTGTCTTTCTTCGACCGTAACATTCGGAACTTTGGTATATTTTGACGAATACATATCGCTGTGCGTTCCGAGGATAAAAGGGCATCTGTTTCCTTGAAGTCTCAAGTCGAGCGTATATTTTAAGGTCGCCAAGAACTCTTCTTTGGTCATCTCATATTCGATCCATAGATTCCAATCGAGTCCAGATATTTTTCCGCTGTCTTCTCTAAAATAATCCTGTACGTGCTTCATTTTTTTTCTGAAGCCAGGTTTGACTCCATATTGAGCACATCGATTATCTGGAGGGACTATGACCGCGTATATCGGGACCTCCCAGAAGTCTGGATGATTGGATGCGCGTTCCCGGTTGGATAAAAAAGCCATGAGCTTGTTCCTGCTCTTTCCATTGTGCAGTCTATAAGGCCAGACATAATTTGTCCCATCCTGATCGTCCTCGAATCCCTCCTCGATACTCGTATCGTAAAGGAGCCCTTTGTCGAAGGCCGCCTGTATGGCGTTAGAGTTATACTCCAAATAAGGTGCGCGGAATCCGTATATGTCTGAGGTGTCTATGCCGATTCCCTTCATAGAGTCAGGTTCCTCCAAGGATTCTTGAGGATCATAAGGCCTTATCAACCAATTGATACACGTCTGAATTTCCTGCTCCCACTCCTCGAGACTAAACCCGCTTCCATGCGAATGCATGTGTGTGTGAATTCCGATCTCATTTCCTTCGAGAATCGCTCCCTTCCACGCTCTTTTGACCAAGACAGGATTATCGATCTCCTCGCCGGCGATATATCGAGTCGTGCAGTACATGGAGAAGTGAGTCTGTGTTCCATCGTAAGTTCTTTTGTTCCCTGCGCCCGGCGGATTGTATCGCGATGCAAAAACATCGGTGATGAACTTGACTCCGCCTGCTTCTTCGGGATTATCTAAGCCTGATATACCGTTGTCATCAAAACCGAAGACCACAAACAACGGGACCTGATGAGCTTTAAAGGGAGAAGGAGGACTTGGAGGAAACGGCCTTGTTTCCTTTTTTTTGATCGTCGTGCACAACAGAAAAAAAACGAGACAAAAAATGAGGGTAAAGCAGATTCTAATGTATCTCATGCGTTTTTATATTATGGCATTCCTCTGACTCTTATGTCTAGCAGCTTTCTGTTGAGGGAGATGGTGTTTTTTTCTTGAATTGTCCGCCGTGGCAGGATGAAAAATAGCCAGAAAATTACGGATTAACTTACCTGGAAATAGAATCAGGATGTCCATGGATAAATGGCCATGTCGAGTCATTTTTCGGGAAGCCTAGAGATGAGTTGCCGAATATTGGGTTATTTGATACGCTGTTGGAAGCCAGAAGGCTTACAGATGGCTGGTGAAGGAATATAACAGGTATAGATTTTACTGTTCTTCGGGGAATACACTGCCAGCCCTAGAGGTTATTGAGAGCAAAAATTTTGCTTTGTGAGTAGCAGAATGATGGGCAGGCCAATCTTACACGAAACGAGGTAGCGCATGGTCAATTTCGCCTTTTTAGACTGGTTTTGGCTGATCGCTTTCATTATTCTCATGGTGTTCTGTGGGGTTCTCTTCTACAGGCTGGGAAAGAGGTCGTTATCGGATTTTTTTCTAGCTGGCCGAGGACTGCCGTGGTGGCTGCCTGCGGCCTCTGTCTATGCCACACACTCTGCAACAGACACGCCTATGTGGATCAGCGGCGTCATTTACAAGTACGGACTTCGAGGCATCTGGTACACCTTTTTCTCGGCCTGGTGTGCTATCTCCGCCTTTGCTTCAACCCGCATCTTCCGACGTTCTCTCGCTTATACGCAGGCTGAGTGGCAGACGCTTCGCTATTCCGGATTGGGGGCGGAACTTTTGAGAGGATGGATTGCTGGCTGGCAGGTTTTTATGAACATGTTTGTTCTAGGATGGGTCGGCATCGCCATGGGAAAACTCTGTGGATTTTTGTTCGGCTGGCCCGAATGGATAGGATTGATCCTCTTTTCCTCTTTGTGCGCCATATATGTCCTGGCTGCCGGGTACTGGGGCGTTGTTATGGCGGACTTCCAGCAGGGAGTGATCGCATTTTCAGTCATCATTATCGTTTCTCTCTGGGGGATAGTGGCGGCGGGAGGGCCTAATGGCATCATGACCAAACTCGATGCTCTGGGCGAGTCCTGGCGATTGAATCCCTTTGCATTCTCAGGAGTGACTTCCGGTGATTTTCCTTTGGCCTGGTTTCTGACCATGCTGGTTATCGCCATCATCGGTGGCTTCGGCATGGGGACGGCCATCGATTGGTATCCTGAAGCCCAGCGTATTCAATCCGCCAAAACGGTTCGCGATTCCAGCTACAGCATCTGGGCGGGTTCAGCCTTGATCGTTATCAGAAACTCGCTTTGGGCCGTTGCCATACTCGCCTTTTTTTCACTTTACCCTCGGATTCAATCGACAGCCGAGTACGAGATGGCCTGGTATCGGCTGGGATTTGAATTCTTGCCTGTCGGACTTGTGGGTTTTTTCTTTGCGGCCATCGTGGCCATTCACCTTTCCACGATCTCCACGCATTTGAACCTGGGAGCTTCCTATGCGACCCGTGATCTCTACCACCACTATTTTAAGCCTAAAGCGAGCGATAAAGAGTTGGTCTGGGTGGGAAGGATTACCACGCTCATACTTCTCCTGGGTTCGTTTGTGTATGGCCTGATGATGCAGGAGATCACTCAGTGGCTCATCTTCGCCCTTTGGATTATGGCTGCAGGGATATGGCTTCCGAATATCCTCCAGGTCATATGGTGGCGTTTCAATGCCTGGGGATACTTATCCTCATGGATTGCCAACCTCGGCTTCAGCTGGCTTGTCGTCTGGGTTCTTCCGGAGTTCAAGATTATTCCGGTTCTCCCTGATTATCTTCAGTTTTGGAGTATGATGGTTCTGGGTGCTGTGATATATATCCCCATCACATTCCTGACAAAACCCGAAGATATGGACCGGCTGGTCAAATATTATGTGATGTCCCGGCCGTTAGGCTGGTGGAAGCCCGTTCGCAAGGAGGCGGAACGGAGAGGATTACTCAAGCTCGAAGAAAACCACACAGGAGGAGGGAACTAAGATGAGTGGAGTTCAAACAAAATGGACGCCGGAAGAAGCGGATAGATGGACAAAGGAAGACTACATCACTTTTATCATCTCTCCTTTGATTTATGTCTTGTTAGCCCTGGGCGTAATCTTTTCCTTGCTACTCTTATGGTACGGATGGGTTCTGTTGGGGGCGAGTGTCATCCTGCTGGTCGTCATGATCAAGATCATCGATCCAAAATTGAAGGCGATCTCGGAAGATTACGAAAGGAAACAGAAAAAATACCTGGAAGACTTAGAAAAAATTGCCAGGTGGGAGGAATAAATGGACCAAGGTTTTGCTGTCGTTATAGGGATGTCGATCGCGTATTTTTTCTCTTTTCTCGGCCTTCTTCTGGCCTATTATTCCTACAAGAAAAAGCATAAGGATAAAGGGGATTAACTATGGCAGGTGTTATGATACCTTTGGTGGTGCTCCTTCTTTCCTTCATCCTCACCATCCTCCTCTACCGGCACTTCTCGAAGAAAATGTGACCTCCTCCTCCCGATTGAGCGAGCAACTTTTTTATTTGTTAAGAAGATAATCTGCAGCCAATACGTCAAAAATATAAGCTGCTGAACCCCATATCACATATTCGGTTTCATACCAGTCCCAGGCATTGGCGCGGAACTCGATAAATTTAGGCCTCATGAAGGTCGCACCGGAAACGACACCACCAGGGATATAGGTCCACTCCGACCGGTTAAAGCCATACACGACCGTGGCGGAATTTACGCCGACCCCTGAGACATAAGAGTGATTGGATGCCGGATGATGTCCGTAGTTGTAATTCAGTGCGGAATAAAGGTACTCTTCATCAAAAATTGTGGGGAAATGTTTGATGAAAAAATAGGAGTTCGCGCCAAGGACCAGAACATCCCAGTTATTCCCCCAGATCTTGAAATCAAAATAGACTCTGTAGGGGCTCTTCGCAAATTCTTCCTCCATGTATTCTTTGACTTCCTTCAGCTTTGTGTTGATGATCTCTTCGTACGTCAAATCTCCGACTTTTGTTAGCGCTCTAACGAGGGTAGAACCAGATTTCTGCCAAAAGTCAAGAGCAGGCATGCTCCTCACAGATGGGGCAAGCGAAAGAAGCCGGTTTTTGTACGTCTCCTTCCCCGTGGTGAGGTAGAGCTCGGCAGCAGCAGTGATCTCCCAGGAGTGGTGTTCGTCTTCCTGAGGTTGGTAGCAGACTTCATAATGCACAGGATCATGGGATTGTTCGAATGTCCATACGTCTTCGGCTATTTGGAGGCACTTTGCTGAGAGGCTGTCATCAAACCCCCTGAGAACCCGGGAAGCGATGGCCGCCACTTGAGCGAACTGGTATTGTCCGCCCGTGTTCCTGTTCGTGAACACCCATCGGTCGTCGAATTTTCCCGATCGGCCATCCTTTTTTTCCCCCGTTTTGAGCGCCGGGTCGTAGATCAGCCCGTCCGTCACATTCACAGGATCCCCAACGACAACGTAATCCTGAATTTTGTTCTCGATGATCCCCGGAGAGACGTGTCCGGTCTCCCTGTAAAGAGACAGCAGGAATTCCATGCCGAAGGCGATCTGTTGCAGCATATCATCCTTTCTATCCGGCCTGAAGATGTCAACTCTCCTTAGATCTCTGTTGATTGATGTTTTGTCTCTCATAGCTCCGAACTCCTCGTGAGCAAGAGCCATATAGAGAACAGTCCACGCTATACTCCCGAAAGGGAGGTCGTAATCGGCGGCGTCATGCCAGCCCCCCCAATCGAGTCCCGGGATGTGTTCATTTGCCTTGAAGGGTGTTTCCGTGTCTGCTTTTTGCCTGTAGCTGTCGAAGTGTTCGGTATTCGGAGGGGCCTGGATCCCATCGTCTAGATGGCAGGCCCCGTGCCAGGCTTGTTCTCCCTGCCAAACTTCGACGTGGCACATTTGTACGGGAAAGAACACATCCATCGTTGGATGCCAGGCCTCTTTATAGACAGTTGGGTGAATGAGGAAGGGACCAGCTTCCTGATCTTTGTATTTCAAGAAGTACTGGCCTGGCTCGGCAATCTCTGTGAAGTCGAAGGTATAGTAAGCGAATTCAAACAACTCCCCCCACTTTTCTGGTTGTGCTTCCTTAACGGTCACTTTTTTTCCGTCTTCTGCGAGGCGGGAGAGTGAAATCTTTTCTGTGTGTGTCGTCCTTGGATCCAATTCCAGGGCTGCTTGCTTTCTTTGCTTGGGGTGATAGCCTAGTTGGGAAACCTGGATAATGGGTTCCCGCCTCCAGTTTGGATCGATCCTTGGGGTAATTTTTACAGTGAAACGCTTACTGGGAGATTTATGAGTGAGCGTTACGAATACTGTGTGTCCTGCATGATTGGCTCGGCCTCTGCTGTCCGTCAGGCTTAGAACACAATTTTCTTTGGCCTCAATGGTAAAGGCCCTCAAAGCGTCCTCGTGTGCGATCTGGATTTTTTTCGCTCCGGGGATCAGCATCTCTTTTCCCATAAATCTCTCTGAAAAATAGCCAAGCTTATCTTCACTCCTGTAAGTTTTATACTTGTATTCGTTCGGATAGATTTCGAATTTGAGCATGCAATTAGCAATCTTTGCCCAGTCGATTGGCTTGTCGAGGGCGACGGTCAGAATAATCGAGCTGCCATCCGTACGGCATATCAAGCTGTAACCGATGTCTATAGGTGAAAATTTTCCTCGTATCGTAGAGGAACGGTTGTGCCTGTCCACAGTCCTTTCTCCGATGTCTTTGGCACTGTAATCCAAAAGAGGGCCGACTCCTTTAGAACACACGACTTCCCCGGCATCCACAACTCTCTTGCCATGGAGGAACATCTGCAGACCACCTCTTTTGCCCACAAGATAGTCATTGTGGTAAACGAGAAAAGCGAATCCCGATGTTTCAAAATACCCCTCCGGAGTGATTTCGATCTCACCTAGGCACAAAGAGGTGTACAAACATAAAACCAAAGCAGTGGTTAGAAAACGAATGTATGTTCTAAGCATTTCTAGCCTCCCTTTTATGGTGTCTGATCATATAGAGTCAATATACCGGAACTTCCTGCTTAAGTGAAACACATATCTTGTCGCCTCGCGAAAATCGATGAAATAGGTAAGGCCGTTGTCATGCAGCCAGCGGGTTAAAAGGGAGGTAAATATAATCGATGGAAAGGAAGAGTTTGGATAACCTAGTCGGGGAGAAATGTATTTTGAGGGAAAGAATGCTATAATTCTTTCCCGAAATCTCTCGACAGGAGGGTACATTGAAATACAGGCGATTCGGAAGATTAGGCTGGATGGTGAGCGAAATAGGCTACGGCATGTGGGGGATGGCGGGTTGGACGGGCTCCGATGATGAAGAATCCATGCGCTCTCTCCAGCTGGCTGTCGATCTGGGATGTAACTTTTTCGATACGGCGTGGGCATACGGCGACGGGCATAGTGAAAAACTCCTAGGCCGGTTGGTGAAAGCCAATTCAGGGACAAAGATCTACACAGCCACCAAGATTCCGCCCAAGAATCTTCAGTGGCCCAGCCGGCGGGAACACACGCTGGAGGATTGTTACCCGTCGGAGCACATCGAAGATTACATCCATAGAAGCCTGGATAATGCGGGATTGGAATGTTTCGATTGCGTTCAATTCCACACCTGGGAAGATGAATGGCTAAAGGATATGCGGTGGGCAAATAAAATGACCGAGCTTAAGAGTCAAGGATTGTTCAAGTCTGCAGGAATCAGCATAAACCGCTGGGAGCCATGGAATGGCATAGAGACCGTAAAGAGCGGCCTGATTGATGCGGTCCAAGTGATCTATAACATATTCGACCAGAACCCCGAGGATGAGCTCTTTCATGCCTGTCAGGAGATGCAGGTTGCGGTCATCGCCCGCGTGCCTTTTGATGAGGGGACATTGACCGGTTCGCTCACTAAAAAAAGCAGGTGGCCGCAGGGCGACTGGCGAAACACCTATTTCGTTCCGGAAAATCTTATCCCCAGTGTAGAACGAGCCGATAAGCTCAAAGAAATTCTACCTGAAGAGATGACGATGCCTGAGATGGCACTGCGTTTTATCCTGAACAATCGCGATGTGAGCACAATAATCCCCGGCATGAGAAAGCCGGGCCATGTGGAATCGAACATGGCAACAAGTGACGCGGGTCCTTTAGCCGAAGATCTCCATAAGCTTTTGCGTGCGCATCGGTGGGATCGCGAGCCAACGGATTGGTCGCAATAAACCTCATCCTAGGACACTGCTGTGAAAGGCGTGATCATTCTTTTGGGTGCTCCCAACGATGAAAAGGGGAGTCTCTCAAGTATCGCCAGAGAGAGGTGTGAGAGGGCCGTTCTGGAATACAATAAACGTTCCGGATATAAAATCCTTCCTACGGGTGGATTCGGTTCTCATTTCAATGTGACGGACAAACCGCATGGGTTTTATTCCAGCCGTTATCTCATTTCCAAGGGAATTCCTAAAGAGGACATCCTTGAATGTGTCGAAAGCTCGAACACGTTTGAGGACGCTGAGTTTTCATGGCCCATCATTCAACAATATGAAGTGGGGAGAGTGGTCGTTGTGACTTCTGATTTCCATGTTCCGCGGGCGCGGATTATATTTGAAAAAAGGTTTTCAAAAACTTCTATTTTTTTTGCGGAGTCGAAAACACATTTATCAGGGAAAGAGCTGGATGAATTGAAATTGAAGGAAAAAAGAGCACTATCCCGACTGCGATGTTCCGCATAAGATACCAGTCTTGTTGTGCTTGACTTTTCTCTTGCCCCGCGCTAGTTTTGGAACAAAATGGAACATCCCGAATATTGTTTCATCTTTCAAAACTCTTGTAAGGGGAGATTAGATGGAATTTTTAAGACAGCCGATGTTTAGGTCCAGATCGATCGTTGTTTTCTTTGTCTTTCTTTTTTGGGTAACACATGCGATTTTTCTAGGGTATCAAAAACCTGATCTGGATCTCGTGCCTGTTCCGAGAAAGACAACCATAGGAGAAGGATGGTTGGGCATCGATGCCGGATTTCGTGTCTCTATAACAGGTTACACAGAGCCCAGGTTGGAGAGAACCGCACACAGGCTGATTAAGCGATTGAGTGCCCAAACGGGAATACCTCTTCCTTCTCGGTTGGAAGAGAATGCCTCAAGGTCTGTTTTAGAGATCCAGTGTTTAGGCCCCGGAGAAAAGTCTTTATCGTTGGGAGAGGATGAGAGCTACACTCTTGAAGTGACGTCCGCCCGGGCGCTACTGAAGGCACCTACACCATTTGGAATCCTGCGTGGAGTGGAGAGTTTTGCGCAACTCGTTCGGATCGGCACAGTGGGTTTTTATGTGCCATCCGTCCACATACAGGATGATCCACGTTTTCCATGGAGAGGGCTGCTGATCGATGCCTGTAGGCACTGGATGCCGCCCGATGTGATCAAACGCAACTTAGATGGGATGGCAGCCGTAAAACTCAATGTTCTTCACTGGCACCTGTCGGAGGACCAGGGCTTCAGAGTCGAGTGCAAAAGTTTTCCCAAACTCCATGAGATGGGCTCAGACGGCAACTACTATACTCAAGATCAGGTGCGTGAGATCATAGAATACGCTCGTGACCGCGGAATCCGTGTCGTGCCTGAATTCGACATGCCCGGTCACACTACATCATGGCTTGTGGGCTACCCGGAGCTTGCCAGCGCACCCGGCCCTTATGAGATCGAACGCCACTGGGGGGTTTTCGATCCCTGTATGGACCCGACCAAGGAAGAACTCTATGAATTTTTGGATGTTTTTATAGGGGAGATGGCCCAACTGTTTCCTGATGCCTATTTTCATATCGGGGGAGATGAGGTCAACGGTAAGCATTGGAATGCCAATCCGGATATCGCTTCCTTCAGGAAGAAGCATGGAATGAAGGACAATCATGACCTCCAAGCCTATTTTAATAAACGCGTCCAGGCTATCGTGAAAAAGCATGGGAAAAAGATGGTGGGCTGGGATGAGATCTTCCACCCTGATCTTCCCCAGGATGTCGTTGTGCAGAGCTGGAGAGGCCCTAAAGCTCTAGCCGAAATTGCAAAAAAGGGGTATAGGGGAATTTTATCCAACGGTTATTATCTGGACCATCAGCTCTCTGCCGGGCACCATTACAGAGTGGATCCTTTGAGCGGAGATGCGGCGGCTTTGAATCCTGATGAGCAGGCTCATATCCTCGGAGGGGAGGCCTGCATGTGGGCGGAATTCGTTAACCCCGAGACTGTGGATTCCCGTATTTGGCCAAGGCTGGCTGCTGTCGCCGAGAGGCTTTGGTCACCCGCTCGAGTGACCGATACGGATGATATGTACCGGCGCCTGCAAGCCCTGGATCCGAAGCTGGATTGGATAGGATTGACCCACCGTATAAACTATCTAAAAATGCTTCAGAGACTCACAGGGGGATTGCCCACCGAAACCCTCAAGATTCTTGTGGACGTCGTAGAACCTGTAAAATATTATGTGCGTCCCAACACGAAGGAATACACACAGAGGACGCCCCTCAATCGTCTGGTGGATGCCTCCAGGCCTGAAAGTCTTGAAGCCCGAAAATTCAAGCAATTGGTCGATGAGATGCTGCAGAGCGCTCCCCGCTATGATAGAAACCGATACATGATTGAGGCTATGCTCAAAGAATGGCGGGATAATCATGTCCGGTTGCTGCCAGTTCTTGAGTCTTCATTTTTATTAGGAGAGATCATTCCACTATCAGAGGAGGTGAAAGGATTGGCAGAGGCGGGGCTCCAGGCGCTAAAATACCTTGAACAGAACCAAAAACCCCCAGATGAATGGTTCGATCGAGTACTTCCCGTATTGGAC
>JASFEP010000069.1:0-14221 GCA_050124775.1 Candidatus Aminicenantota bacterium | reverse complement strand
CCTCAGAAATAAGACTACAGCCGCCAAGCTCGTGAACAAATCTTCTGAGAAAAGGCTGGCGCAAATATTTTACGATTACGGCGAGCTCAGACAGGCAAGAAAGCTGGCAAAGGCCATCGTTTCCCTGAGAAAGTTTAAAAAAATTGAAACGACCACCGATCTTCTAAAAATCGTCGAGGACGTCTGCAATTGGCGACCGCAGAGGGGAAAAACTCATCCAGCTGCCCGCGTTTTCCAGGCGTTACGGATCGAGATCAACCAGGAGCTGAAGGGCCTATCCGATTTTTTTGAACGCATCGTTGTGAAGATCAAAGCAAAAACCCGCATTGTCGCGATATCCTTTCACTCCTTGGAAGACAGGATCGTCAAACGGACATTCATGGACTTGGCCTCTTCCTCCGTCGGCACCCCTTTTCTAAAAATTTTGACAAAAAAACCTGTTACACCAACAGAGAAGGAGATACTGGAAAACTTCAGGGCGAGGTCTGCCAAGTTGAGAGCAGCGGAGAGAATCTGAATGGTCAGCAAAAAATTTACCAAGAAGCAGATCGCCCTAGGGATCCTGTGTATGCTATTCGTCATCACCCTCCTGACATTTTATATCTGGCACCAGGCCGAATCCATTCGTCTGGGCTACCAAACCCGAAAATTAGAGGAAGACATCGCTTCGATCAAAAAAGAGATCGAACAACTGGAGGCGGAAAGGGCATCCCTTCTTTCTCTCGAGAGGGTGGAAAAGATCGCCACTCACGAACTCGGGATGAGCCCTCCCGAGGATATACAGATCCTTCATCACGAGTCTACAGCGAGAAAGAAAAAAGAAGACCGATGAAAAATCCACAAGAAAAAAGGATCAATACCAGGACATTCATCCTGCTCTTTTTTCTCTTTCTCTGGCTGGGCGTTGTCGTGATGCGGCTGGTCGAACTCCAGGTCGTCAACCATAAAAAATTCAAGTCCGAAGTTTTGAAACAGAATCATGATGTTGAAGCAATTATTCCTCAGAGGGGGACAATCTTCGATCGATCAGGGACAATCCTCGCCAGGAGTCTGCCTCGCCCATCCATTTTTTACTATCCGCCGAAGGACGAATCCCTTGAATCCCACCGGAGGAAGATCAATAAGCTGAGAAGGATCCTTGGCTTATCCCCGAGCTCCCTGGATTCTATATATTCCCGGATAAAAAAGGGAAAGTCTTTCATCTGGATCAAGCGCGAGGTCGAGCCCGAACTGGCCGATCGTGTGAAAGAGCTCAACTTGACCGGTATTCATTTCGACAATGAGAATAAAAGGTTCTATCCCCATGGAAAACGAGCGGCTCAACTCATTGGACGGGTGAATATCGACGACAGGGGCCAGAGCGGGATCGAGTACAGATACAACACTATCCTCGAAGGAGAGAAGGGGAAACGGCTGATCTTGAAGGATGCCAAACACAGGGAATACCGCTTCGAGATTCTCAAAGAGCCTGAACCCGGGAAGGATTTGATCTTAACCATTGATGAGACCATTCAGTATATCACTGAAAAAGAACTGGCCAAGGCCTTACGAGAAACACAAGCTCTCTGGGGAACGGTGATCATATCCCATCCCAGTACAGGGGAAATACTGGCAATGGCCAGCCTTCCTACGTTCGATCTGAACGCCCCTCCCCCGAGCGCATCCAGAGTCGATAGAAATCGCGCCATCCATCACACCTTCGATCCCGGCTCAACATTCAAGATCGTCACTGCATCCGCGGCGCTTGAGAACAATTGCGTACGACTCCGCGATGTGTTCGACTGCACTCCCGGAAAAATACAAGTGCCAGGAAAAACGGTTTGGGATCATAAAAAAATGGGGATACTGACATTTCCGGATGTCATCATCCATTCATCCAATGTGGGAACGATACAGATCGGAGAACGCATAGGTGAGGATAACTTGTACGCAATGATCAAGGCCTATGGCTTTGGGGAAAGATCTGGAATCGACCTTCCCGCAGAGGAAAGAGGAATCTTCCGGCCTGTAAAAAACTGGACCGGCATTTCACTCTACTCCCTTTCTATCGGATATGAGATCTCCGTCACCGCCGTCCAGATGCTGCAGGCCATCAGTGCGGTCGCGAACAATGGGATCGTCACATCCCCTCGTGTCGTCAAGAGGATCCAGATGTCGTCCGGGGAACAGCAGGATACTGCCCTGGAATTCCGGAGAGTCATTTCAGAGAATACAGCGCAAACCCTCTCGCGAATCTTGGAGAATGCGGTCCTCAGGGGAACAGGAACAAAAGCCCGGATCGATGGTTACCGCGCTGCTGGAAAAACTGGGACGGCACAAAAATTCGACCCTTCCATCGGACGGTATTCAAACAAAATACACACCGCGTCGTTTGCCGGTTTCGTGCCTGTCGAAAATCCGGTTTTGGCGATTGTGGTGGTCGTGGATGAACCCAAAGGGCTTTTTTATGGAGGCGATGTTGCCGCCCCTGTGTTCCAGGCAATCGCCTCTCAGACACTTCGCTATCTTCAACTTCCCAAAGATGAACCTCTTCCAAAGACAATAATGACCGCAAGGGCGAGGAGTGCAGAGGGACGATGAAGCTCACGGACCTCCTGGCAGGAGTACCCAGCATGCACATATATGGGGACAAGGACCAAAACATTCGTGGAATTTCCTGCTCTTCAAGAACCGTCCAACCCGATGCCCTTTTTGTCGCATTGAAAGGAGAAAATGCGGATGGGCATGATTTTATAGAAGAGGCCTTGGAGCGGGGAGCTATCGCTGTCCTCTCGGAACGAGAGAGGCCTGCAAATTTTGCAAAGACATGGATACAGGTTTGTAATCCAAGGATAGCGATGGCCCTCTGCGCCGCTAACTTCTACGGCCAGCCTTCGCAAAAACTCAAAATTGTCGGGATCACGGGCACGAAAGGAAAAACAACAGTTACATACATTCTCGAGGCGATCCTGGAAAAAGCCAATGTCAAAACAGGTGTGATCGGAACGATCTCCTATCGAGGTCCCGGCGTTAAACGAGCCGCAGAGAGGACAACGCCAGAAGCTCCGGATATTCAAAGGATGATGAGAGAGATGTTGGATTCGGGCGCAACACATTGTGTGATGGAAGTGTCCTCCCACTCATTGGAGCTCAACCGCGTTACAGGAGTCGATTTTGATGTGGCCGTGTTCACCAACCTGAGCGGCGAACATTTGGACTACCATCAGACGATGGATCTGTACTTTGAAGCCAAAAAGAAGCTGTTTCTGATGCCCTCCAGAAAAAAGATGGCGGTGGTCAACCGCGACGATCCCTGGGGAAAAAAGTTACTGAAAGAACTCGCGATGGGAGGTATTACTTATGGGACAGAACCTTCCGCCACGATCCGCGCAGAGGACTTCAGTTTTTCTCAGGAGGGTCTGGAGATGGGCGTCAAATATCCCGGCGGAAAGATATCCGTGACCTCAACCCTTCTCGGGAAACCGAACATGTATAACATCCTTGCATCGATCGCATGCTCTCTGACCCTGAATCTGCCCATACACTCGATCAAGCAAGGAATCGCTGCGCTGGAGGGAGTCCCCGGGCGATTCGAAAGGATTAAAAACGCCTTTGGGTACAACATCTTTGTCGACTATGCCCACACAGACGATGCTCTCAAAAACCTCCTGGAAACTGCAAAGGAACTGAACTTCGGCAGGACCATACTCGTCTTCGGCGCTGGCGGAGACCGCGATCGCTTTAAAAGGCCGCGCATGGGGGAAGTTGCGGGTCTCTATGCCGACAGGACGATCCTCACTTCGGATAACCCCCGCACAGAAAACCCCCTCGCAATACTCGCGGACATCGAAGAAGGAATAAAAAAAACCGGCTCCAACAAGTATGAACTCGAGCCCGACAGGAAAGCGGCCATTCATAAGGCCCTTTCCATCGCAAAGAGAGGGGATTGTGTGCTGGTCGCCGGGAAAGGGCATGAAGATTATCAAGTTTTAAAAGACAAGACCATCCCATTCAAAGACGCGGATATCATCAGAAATTTTTTGAAAGAGATGGAGGAAAAGTAGCATTGGTCGAGTACAGTTTGTATCAGCTTAAAGACAAAATAAAGGGTGAAATCCTCCAGGGTCCTCCATCTCTTTCTTTTCATAAATTCAACATCGACTCAAGGTTATCCGAGCCGGGTGAACTCTTTTTTGCTTTAGTTGCCGAGAGGAACGGGCACGATTTTATCGGACAGGCTGCTGACAAAGGCGCATCGGGCGCAGTCATTTCACAAAAAATCATCCCTCCTTTTGATGACTTCGCCCTGATCAAGGTCCCCAACACCCTTGAAGCCCTCCAAATCCTGGCCCAAAATACCCTCCGAGAGCACCCCGTCAAAGTTGTGGGTATTACAGGCAGCATAGGAAAAACAACAACCAAAGAGTTCACCTCGGCTCTACTTTCTCAGCTATTCAAGGTCCTTAAATCCGAGGGCAACTTCAATAATCACCTAGGCCTTCCGCTATCTGTTCTAAAACTGGAGGACGATCACCAGATCGCTGTTCTGGAGATGGGGATGAGTCATGCGGGAGAAATCAATCGCCTGACACAGATCGCCCCACCGGATGTTGCGGTGATCACAAATGTGCAACCCGTGCATCTCAAATTCTTGAAGACCATGGCCAACATCGCAGATGCAAAAAGAGAAATCCTCGAAGGAATGAAAGCCAATGGAACGGCAGTTCTCAACGGAGACGACCCCTGGATTAAAAAATTATCTTCGTCATGGAAAGGAGAAAAAGTACTTTTCGGGATTACGAGGAACTGGGATATATCCGCTCAAAACATCCAGAAGCTCGGACTCGATGGGATGTCTTTTGAGCTCAACTATGGCGGGAGAGGAGAACGAATCACTCTTCCCTTCTTCTACGACAGTATGCTCTCGAATTTTCTCGCAGCCGTGGCCGTAGCCTTCACATTCTCTGTTCCGGTGGAGCCAATAATCGAACAGGCCGCTCAGCTCAAGCCATCTGCAGCAAGGGGGACTGTTTTCCTCCTCGAGAATAACAAAAGGCTCATCGACGATTCCTACAACTCGAATCCCGCCGCCCTTAAAGCTACCCTGAAGAGTGTGGCAGAGCTTCCTGCCAAGCGGAAAATCGCAGTTTTAGGGGATATGCTAGAGCTCGGTGAGGATGCTGCCGAGTATCATTTTTCCGCAGGAAAACAGGTTGTAGAAAGCGGGTTCGAGATTCTGGTCACTGTCGGCCCTTTAGCCAAACATATGGCTGATGGGGCACGAGAAGCCGGGATGCCAAAAGACTGCATTCATACTTTCGATAATTCACGAGGGGCGGCTGAGAGTCTGGGAAAATTCCTCGAACAGGGAGATCTAATCCTGGTCAAGGGATCACGAGGCGTGAAGATGGAATGCATTATCGAACGCCTGAGGGAGGAAGGATAGACATATGCTCTTCTGGCTTCTGGTACCGTTGAAAGATTATTTCATATTCTTCAATGTCTTCCGGTACATCACGGTGAGAACGGCCTTGGCAGGAATCACGGCTCTTCTTCTCAGTTTGCTTCTCGGACCCTGTATGATCAAGCTCTTAAAAAAATACCAGATAGGCGAAGAAATCCGGAGTGATGGCCCCAAATCTCACGATGAAAAAAAAGGGACTCCCTCCATGGGGGGACTACTCATCATCAGCTGCACGATCCTTCCCACGATCTTATGGTGCGATTTAAGCAACAAATATGTCTGGCTTGCCATATTTACCATGATCTCCTTCGGTCTCATCGGATTTTGGGATGACTACCTGAAGATCATCGCGAAAAAACCCTCGGGATTGGTGGCGAGACGCAAGATGATCTTGCAGATATTGCTCTCCGGCGTTATCGGCCTCGTGCTGATATATCTCGGCTGGAGGGGGGATTTCATCCTGAACTTGAGTTTTCCGTTTTTCAAACAATGGACGCCCTACTTGGGATTCTTGTATCTTCCTTGGGCCATGTTCATACTGGTAGGAGCATCCAACGGAGTTAATCTTGCCGATGGGTTGGATGGCCTGGCCATAGGTCTCACACTCATAAGTGCAACCGCTTTTACGGCATTGTCTTATATTGCGGGCCATGCTCTCTGGTCCCAATATCTGAACATTACCCCTGTGCCGCCCGCCTCTGAACTCACAATCTTCTTGGGGGCTCTGGCCGGTGCATGCTTGGGCTTTCTCTGGTATAACTGCCATCCGGCTGAAATGTTCATGGGCGATGTGGGCGCACTTTCCCTTGGAGGAACGATCGGTGCAGTGGCGATAATGATCAAACAAGAATTCCTCCTGTTGATGGTTGCAGGAGTTTTCGTGCTCGAAGCGCTTTCTGTTCTCCTCCAGGTGGCCTACTTCAAGATCTCGGGGGGAAAGCGCGTATTTCTTATGGCTCCGCTCCACCACCATTTTGAGCTCAAGGGATGGTCGGAGCAAAAGGTCGTGGTCAGATTTTGGATACTGGGCATCATATTTGCCCTGTTCAGCTTAACAACGCTAAAACTGAGGTAACGTGGAACTCCAAGGTAGAAAAGCACTCGTTGTCGGTTTCGGAAAAACAGGTGAAGAACTCTGCCGCTTTCTGCTGAACCGGGGCGCACACGTAACTGTCAGCGAAAAAAGAGAGGTCGGAGATTTCTCCGAAAAAATAGGATTTTGGCAGAAAAGAGGTGTCATTTTTGAAACAGGAGGCCATAAAAAAGAAACTTTCCTCGCCTCCGACGCCATCTTTCTCAGTCCCGGTGTGCCGAAAATACCGGAGCTCGAGGAAGCCACCGCAAAAGGCGTCGAAGTCCTCTCGGAAATCGAGCTCGCTTTTTCATTCCTCAAGGGCCGGGTGATCGGAATCACAGGAACGAACGGAAAATCCACTACAGCAACGCTCGCGCACGAACTTCTCCAAAAAGAAGGAATCAAGTCCTATCTGGCAGGGAACATAGGAACCCCTCTTATAAGCTACGTCGATGAGAGTGAAGATGACCACATCTTCGTCACAGAGCTCTCCAGCTTCCAGCTGGAGTATGTCGAGCGGTTCAGAGCTTATATTTCTGTGTTCCTGAACTTATCTCCCGACCATCTGGATTGGCACGGGAATTTCTCGGACTACTTCGCAGCAAAAAAGAATCTCCTCAAGCTCCAGGAAAATGAGGATATCTCCATACTCAATCGGGATGATCCTCCTGTTTGGGAACTCAAGGATGAAATCAAACCCAAGGTCTTCGGGTTCTCCCGAAATTCCAGAGTCGTTCCCGGTTGTTTTCTCGAGAAAGATTGGGTCGTCTGTACGAACGCAAGAGAGGAGAAGATCATCCGAACAGCGGAAATTGCTTTAAGGGGAGTTCACAACCTGGAAAACGTGATGAGTTCGATACTCATCGGTTCACTTTTCAATATCCCTCCCCCATCGATGAGGGAAACCATCCAGGTGTTCAAAGGACTGGAACACAGGTTGGAAGAAGTCGCCAATTTACAGGGTGTTCTTTTCTACAACGACTCCAAAGCGACGAATGTGGGAGCAACACTCAAGTCGCTGGAGAGCTTCAAGACAAATATCATCCTCATCCTGGGGGGTAGGGACAAGGGAGGTCATTTTGAATTATTGAAAAAGCCGGTCAAAGAGCGCGTAAAAAAAATTTTGCTTATCGGAGAGGCCAAAGAGAAGATCGCTCATGCCCTCAAGAGCGATAACGGCACACCCATGGAATCTATCGCCACACTTCGGGAAGCTGTAGAGCTTGCGTTCAAAGCTGCTTCTCCGGGAGAGATCGTTCTTCTTGCTCCGGCTTGCACAAGCTTTGATATGTTCCAAAACTACGAGGAGAGAGGACGGGTCTTCAAACGTGAGGTCTCCCGATTAAAGGATAGAATCAAAACACAAGGTCATTAGAATGGAAATATTCAGGCCGCTAGGATTCGACAAACCCCTGTTCCTTGCAACACTTGTGCTCATTTCCTTCGGATTGGTCATGGTCTTCAGCTCTTCTGCGATCCTGGCAAGTGACAAATATGAGCAGCCTTTCCACTTTTTTATCCATCAGCTCATCGGTGCCGGACTGGGCCTTTCCCTCATCCTTGTCATTCTTTTCATAACTCGTCCCTTTTATGAGAATCCGGCCTTTATCTACGGACTACTTGTTTTGACATTTGGCCTATTGGCGCTCTGCTTAGTCATGCCGGCATTGGGAGCGACCCAAAGATGGATCCATTTTTACGGGTTGCGGTTCCAACCCTCCGAATTAGCCAAGATCAGTCTTGTCCTTTTTATCGCACTTCAACTGGAGAAAAAAAAGGACGAGATGAATAAAGCCTCCTCTCTTCTTTTCCCTCTGGCTGTCGTATTTCTCGCAATTCTTTTGATCATCGCCGAGCCCGATTATGGGACTGCCATCCTCATTTTTTTGATCTGTACGATGGTCTTCTTCATCGGAGGAGTGAAAATGGCCTACTTCTTGGTCCTGGGTGTTTTATCCAGCGGCCTTTTCGCGCTGTATCTATTCAAGGCCACTTACCGGATGGACAGGATCATGGCTTTTTTATCGCCCAACAGTGATCCCCTGGGTACGGGATTTCAGGCCATTCAGTCCAAATTGGCGGTCGGGTGCGGAGGACTTTTCGGTGTCAGCATAGGCGAGAGCACGCAAAAGCTTTTTTTCCTTCCCTGTGCCCACACAGACTATATCTATGCGATCATCGGTGAAGAGCTCGGATTTATCGGAACACTCGCCACATTACTGCTCTTTGTCATCATCCTCTGGAGAGGGCTTGTTATCTCCAGGAGAGCACCCACAACATTTTCACGGATCATCGCAGCGGGCCTGACGATGGCGATATTCGCCCAGGCTCTGCTTAACATCAGTATTGTTTTGGGGTTGGGTCCCCCAACAGGACTCACACTCCCGCTGTTGAGTTATGGGAGATCCTCCCTGATTTCTACATTGCTCATGATAGGAATCCTTCTCCACATATCACAGCGCAAGAAAGGAAGCCGAAGAAAAAAATGAATCCACGGAATGTCATCATCAGCGGAGGTGGAACGGGAGGGCATCTCTACCCCGCTCTGGCTGTCGGTGAAAAACTGAGGGAGAAGAATCCGGCCGTTGAGATCTTCTTCGTGGGTAGCAGCCGCTTGCTGGAGAAGAACATCATGGAACGCTATCAGGCAAACTTTATTCCTTTGAACATCGAAGGAATAAAAGGAAAAGGCCTGAAGATACTCAAATCCCTGGTGCTTTTGCCCTATAGCTTTCTCAAGTCTTTTTATATCCTGTTACGCCTTAGGCCAGCTCTAGTCGTCGGTGTCGGCGGTTACAGTTCGGGGCCGATCGTTCTTCTGGCATCTTGCTTCAGGATCCCAACGCTGATCATGGAACAAAATCTTAAACCCGGTTTAACAAACAGACTTCTGCTTCCCTGGGTTCGCAAAGCTGTGGTCGCTTTTGAAGGCTCTCTCCCCTATTTCAAGGGAAAAGGCCACGTCGTGGGAAATCCCACACGGGATGAATTCTATTCCCTTCCGAAAAAAGAGCGCAACCATTGCCTTTCCCTCCTGATCTTCGGTGGAAGCCAGGGATCTCATTTTCTCAACACGAGGGTCACGGAATCGCTGGAGCTTCTGTCCCAGCATAAAAAGAGTTTGCGCTTCGTCCATCAAACCGGGGAGAACGACTATGAATGGGTCAAGGAATGCTACAACCGTTACGGGTTCATGGATGTGACGGTTTCTCCTTATTTTTTCAACATGCCCGATTACTTTCAGAGTTCAGACCTCATCGTATGCAGGTCGGGAGCGACAACAATCGCAGAGCTCATTGCCGCCCAAAAAGCATCTATCCTCGTCCCATTTGCCAAGGCAACCGAAAATCATCAACTCATCAATGCAAGGGAACTCGAAAGAGCTAAGGCAGCTGAGATCCTGCCCGAGGAGGATTTTACACCGGAGTCATTCGCAGAAAAGATCCGGGATTTTATGTCGCATAAAGATAAGATCAACCGAATGGAGAATAATCTTGAGTCACTCAAAAAGGAGAACTCCGCAGAGAAAATCGCAGACCTCTGCCTGGATCTTATGGAAGGGGTAGTGTAGGAGAATCCGTGGTTAACAAAAAATATCATAAGCTCAAACATATCCACATGATCGGTATCGGAGGCACCGGAATGAATGGGATAGCTGAAGTTCTCCTCAACCTGGGATACAAAGTTTCGGGTTCTGATATCCAGGATAATGAAGCGACTCGACGCCTGGTGCAGTTGGGAGCCGAGGTCCACATCGGACACAGAGGAGAACAGATCAGCGGCTCGGATGTGGTGGTGATCTCTTCTGCCATCACAGAAGAAAATGTAGAGGTGCAAGAAGCAAGGCTTCAGAAAATACCGATTATCCCCCGGGCAGAGATGCTGGCGGAACTGATGCGTATGAAACACGGGATCGCGGTGGCAGGCTCCCACGGGAAAACCTCAACCACATCCATGATCGCCCAAGTCCTGGAAGCGGGAGGTTTCGACCCGACGATCATCGTCGGCGGCAGGCTCAACACTGTCGGTGCCCATGCCAAGTTGGGAGAAGGAGATTTCATCGTCGCCGAGGCGGATGAAAGCGACCGTTCTTTCCTTTATCTGTCACCGTTTATGGCCGTGTTGACAAACCTGGATGAGGAGCATTTGGATCAATACAAAACTCTCGACGAGATCAAAAAAACTTTTATTCACTTCGCGAACAAGGTCCCCTTCTTCTGCCCTATCATCCTCTGCTTGGATGATGCCAACTTACAGAGCCTCATGCCTGAGCTGGAACGCAGGGTCATCACTTATGGATTCTCCACTCAGGCAGATATCTGTGCGCGGGAGCACACATTCGACAAATTCAGCAGCCGGTCCGTTCTCTATTACAAAAGCGAGAAGATCGGCACCCTTGATTTGAACGTGCCGGGCATGCACAGCATTCAAAATGCGATGGCCTCGGTCGCCGTTGGATTGGACCTTGACATTCCCATTTCTACGGTTCTGCAAGCACTGGAGTCCTATACCGGGATCGGCCGTCGATTTGAGTTAAAGCAAACGGTAAACAACATCATGATCTTCGAGGATTATGCCCATCACCCGACCGAGATTATCGCTACCCTCGAGGCGGCAAAAAGGGGTTGGTCCCAACGCACAGTCGTCGTTTTCCAGCCTCACCGCTATTCCCGGCTTGCAGCTCTTATGAAAGAATTTGCCACTTCATTCAATCAAGCGGACGTTCTGTTCATCACTGAAGTTTATTCTGCCGGAGAAAAGCCGATAGAAGGAGCCACTGGTCAAGCTCTTTTTGAAGAAACTCAAAAATTCGGGCATAAGAATATCTTTTTCGAACCCGATCTCTCAAAGATCCCTGCATTTGTTGCCGGTATCGCAGAGCCAGAAGACCTGATTTTTGTACTGGGCGCAGGGAGTATTAACAGGATCATTCCTGGGTTGATCAAGGAATTGGAAAAACTATAAAACGATGGCCACACAAGCAACATCTCCGCTCAGATACAAGGCGAACGTTTTTGTCTCCGAGCCACTGCAATTCAGGCGAAAGGAGAAAAAGACCAAACCCAAAAAGGTGCAGAGACGGATCAAGCTAAAAATCAGGCATATCCTCGTGTGTTTCTTCCTGATCTGCGGATTGTTCATCCTGCTTCAAAGAGCTTTTCTTTTTTTGATCTCATGGGAAAAATTGGATGTCGACCGTATCGAAGTGACCTGTCCCGAACAACAGATCGCAGAGGATATCCGATCCTTTCTCGAAGGAAAATACTTAGGGAATTTGCTGATACTCGACATTCACAATCTAAAAGAAAAATTGATGGATCATCCGTGGATCAAAGATATCCGTGTGCGGAAAAACTTCCCATCTACCCTTAAGATCTCTATCCAAGAGAGACATCCCGCCGCCCTATTGAAAAAGAGGAAGGTATTCCTTATTGATAGAGAGGGGAAAAAACTTCAAGAAGTCGTTTCTTCACAAATATGGAATCTTCCTCTGTTCGTGGATTCCGAAAATTTCGCGGAGCATACGGAGGAGAAGTTCCAGCTCGGTTGGAAACTTTTGGACAGTCTGGATCCAGCCGACAGAGACTCGATAGAGGTTGTAGACCTTACGGAGTATGGAAATGTTAAGGTCAAACTCGAGGAATCATCCACCTGGATTATTCTCGGGGGGAGTCGATTCCCAGAGAGAATGAAGATCTATAGGGCTCGAAAACCTCTTTTCGAGCGCTACGGCCCATTGGAATATGTGGACCTGCGCTTAGAGCAGCGCATTTATATAAAGCCTCAAAAATTATTAGCAAATGATGTTGTTGCAAGCATGGCAAAGGAGGCAAACTAATGCCAAAAAATGGCTATATTGTCGGTGTAGATATCGGCACAAAAAAAATAACTGCCATAATTGGTGAAGTTACAGAAGACAGAAAAATCGAGATCATTGGCATCGGAACGAGTGATTCAAGAGGCTTGAGAAAAGGTGTGGTGGTCAATCTCGAGACCACAGTGGACGCCATGAAAAAAGCCCAGGAAGAGGCAGAGCTCATGGCAGGTGTAGAGATCGACTCGGCCTTTGTCGGCATCTCAGGAGCTCATATCAAGAGCTTTAACAGCAGGGGTGTGATCGCCGTTTCCGGGAAAAACAAAGAGATCAGCCGAGAAGACATCAGGCGAGTGATCGATCAATCCAAAGCTGTCTCCATCCCTCCAGACAGAGAGATCATCCATATCATCCCCCAGGAATTTGTGGTGGATGATCAGGATGGGATCAAAGATCCTCTGGGTATGAGCGGGATCAAATTGGAGGTCAATGTTCATATTATCACGGGGGCCATCACCTCTGTTCAGAACTTGAAGACCTGTATCACCCGGGCCGGCATAGAGATCGAGAATCTTGTCCTCAACCAGATCGCCACCAGTTTTTCCATCTTGACTCATGACGAGATGGAACTCGGTGTCGGTTTGATCGACATCGGCGGCGGCACGACTGAAGTCGCCATTTTCGAGCGCGGAAGTCTATGGTACACATCAGTCATACCCATAGGAGGAGATAACTTTACGAATGATATAGCCGTAGGACTGCGCACGCCCATACCCGATGCAGAGAAGATCAAGAAAAAATTCGGATGTGTTTCCGGTCCGCTCGTGGAGGAACAGGAAACTATAGAAGTCCCCTCTGTGGGGCGCGGTAAAAAGCCCCGCGTGCTCTCCAGACAACTTTTAGCGGACATCATCCAACCCAGAGCTGAGGAAATTTTTCGATTGGTCGACAATGATATCCGTCGAATGGGCTATGAAAAGTCGTTAAATTCGGGAGTGGTGCTCACGGGAGGGACCGCTTTGCTGGATGGTCTAGAGGAGGTTGCTGAGGGTATCTTCGATCTTCCGGTCCGACGGGGTGATCCGAGCGGGATCGGGGGGCTCGTCGACCGGGTGAGCACCCCAGACTATGCCACAGCCGTAGGCCTCGTCCTCTACGGATATAACCAGTGGAAGGAAAAAGGTTTTTCCAAAGATAGAAAAAAGGGCTTCTGGGCCAAGATGAAAGATTGGCTCAAAGAGGCATAGGAGGTAAACATGCATGAGGATTTCAAAAGCAAACTCAAATTTCACTTGGTGGATGAGCGTGAAGGAGCGAACATCAAAGTCATCGGAATTGGGGGCGGAGGAGGGAACGCCGTCAACAGAATGATCGAGGCAAGGATAGAGGGCGTTGACTTCATCGCCGTCAACACCGACCTTCAAGCGCTCAACAACAACGATGCGGGAACCAAGTTCCAGATCGGAAGTCAACTGACCAAAGGTTTGGGATCGGGAGGGAGGCCCGACATCGGGAAACAGGCCGCTCTCGAAGACACCGAGAAGCTTGTCGAGCTCATGGAGGGCGCGGACATGGTCTTTCTGACAACGGGCTTGGGCGGAGGCACGGGAACGGGAGCGACACCCATCCTGGCCAATATCGCCTCGGAGCTGGATATCCTCGCTATCGCAATCGTCACCTTGCCCTTTGAATTCGAAGGGAAGATCAGAGCGAGGCAAGCACAAGAAGGATTGGCCGAGCTCAAGACGGCTGTGGACACCGTGATCTCCATCCCCAACGAGAGGCTTCTCGAAACCGTGAATTTGGACACGTCGATCCAAGATGCGTTCAAGATGGCAGATGACATCCTGCGGCAGGCGGTTCAGGGAATTTCGGACCTGATCACACG